>JAQBYK010000062.1 GCA_027622635.1 bacterium | reverse complement strand
TCCAATACATTTGTAAGTAATTCGGCATATCCTGCCTCTTCCTGTTCGTCTCGGGTTTTAAGTTTTTGAATTTTTAGCCCTTTCAATAATTTTTCGACTTCTTCGTCTGATAGTTTTGCGCCTTCTATACGGGTGGATGCGCCTGCCGAAGTGACAATTACTGATTTTTTTAGACTCCTAAGAATTTGCGGAGACAGATTTACTCCCGCTTTCCATTGACCTTTAAGTTCTTCTATTTGGCTTATTAGGCCATATATTTTATTTGTGATTTCTGGTATAAAAACCAATCTTTTATTAAATCTTTCCATGGTTTTATATTAGCATATATCGTCTATAAGTAATTATATGTGATTATATGTGATTTTGCAAACGAAAGATGTAATGGCTTCTTTTTTATAATGTCTCATTTCACGCCAAAAGGGTACTAGACCCGAGTAGCCAGCCATGATATTAGCGAGATTTACGATCCGGAGCTGTAGTCGTCAATCGTATTTTTCTACATGCATAGATGTTTCCGGAACCCCTTTCTTCTTCAAAATCTCTTCTACTTCATCAATCATGGCTTTTAATCCACAGATGTAATAGTCGGTGTTTTGCGTGTCTATATCTATTTCTTCCAAGATCTTTGTGACACGTCCTATAGAACCATCCCAGCTTTCGTCTTCCGGTCTGGAGAGTGTTATTTGATAGCTGAAATTTGAATATTTTTCTGAGAGTTCATCAAGTAATTCCTTATAGAAGATGTGTTTTATATGTCTGAGTCCAAATAAGAGATGAATATTATTTTTATTTCCTTTCTGTAATTGGTCGATGATCATTGAACAGAATGGTGTGATTCCTGTTCCGGTTGTGATGAAAAAAGCTTTTTTCTCCGGATTTTGAAATATAAAGTTTCCGCTTGGTCCAATGAAATTCAGTTCGTCACCAATCTTTAAATTGTTAAGCCAGTTACTTCCTCTCCCTCCTTCTATAACTTTTAGGCAGGTAGCGAAGTGATGACTGTTTTTTTCCGGGCAAGTTGAAATAGAATAAGCTCTAAAACACGGCGGGACCTGATCTTTGACTATAAAAGTCACAAATTGCCCCGCCTCAAATTCAAATAAATCTTCGCTTTCAAAATGAAGTTCCACCACATCGTTTGTAAACTGAAATTTTTTGCTAAGTTTAGCGACGCGTGGAGGCATAAAGGTTTATTTTATGTAAACATAGTAGGTGAGTACTGCACCAAGTACAGCTGTAACCAGTCCACCAAAATAGATCATGCTTTTGCTGAATTTCATTAGTGATTTCCAGGTTGATCCGGGAAGAAGGAAATAGACCACACTTTTTAAAAGTGCTGACCATCCAGCGATAGTTACTATTAGCCATACATTCCACTCCCAGACGTTGTACATGTTGATTATTATCAGGCCTATAGCACCTGAAAACAACATCATGCTGAAAAGTTCGAAATGATCTTTTTCCCACCTTTCCTCCAGTTTGCGCCATTGTGGAGCATAGATCAGTATAGACAGACCCATAATCAGGGTCATAGGACCTAATACTGCCGCAATCTTCATTGCATTTTCTACCATGTTATTTTGGTTAGAGATATACTTACTTTATTGAGAAAGATTCAAGCATGTCTGAAATTGATTTAACGACACTTTCATCTTCTGATGGGAGATATGCTCCGGTTACTATGTATCCAATCTTGTTATCTACTATGTAAAGGTTCTTGAAATGGATTATTGCTTCCGAGGCCGCCTTCTTTCCTTCAAAATCTATTATATATGTTTCAACGGTTTGTCTTGGCCCAATAAATTGATAGTCTGTTTTTCCAATTAGCTGATATGAGACAATTGTGTTTTGTATTTTTGATGAGCTGCTTATTGCGAAATCTTGAGAAGAGATGTCTTCTCCAAGTGTTGTTTTGCTTACATTTACGTTGGCTGTGAATACTTCGTTTTTAATGTTGTTTCTAAATGCAATCATTATCTCTGAAGGAACATTTGATGTGAAATTTGAAGGACTAATGACTTCCCAGTCTTGTGGATAGAGGATTTTGAAATCATTACTTTCATAGCTCAATTTTCCGCTTGTATCAATGTTTTGCGTTGTGTCTTGATCGCTGCTTCCACCACATCCACTTAATGTGATCGGGATTGCAATGAATAGTGCGATTATTGTTTTTGATTTCATGGGCTCATTATATCAAAGGAATTGTATCTGTGGGACAGTGCTGTTGACTGTGATCCATAATCCTTGTATAATACAGTAAGCTAACAAAAATAAAATGAATATATCCAAAAGTAGGTTTTCTGTAGTATCTCTTGTGGTGGTCCTTTTATTGTCTTTGTCCGGTTATTATTATTTCGATTTTGATGACAAGGAAGGCCCTCCAAAGTTATCTATGGGCTCTTCCATTGTTAAGGGTATGATGGAAAATGGAAAGCAGGGGTTTTTGGAGTTTGAAGAAAGTGACAAGGTTTCTTACAATTCGAAAAAATCCTCGTTTAAAGGTTCTCCTATAACACTAAAGACCGGTCCAAATAATGTATATGTTGATGAGAAATATACTCTTGATGAACTTGTGCAATGCATAAATCCTCAAGTTGAACGATTTCTTTTTGCGGAATACAACCCAATTGAAAAGACATATTTCACATATCCGAAGGGTCCATTTGGTAGTGCTACCAAAATCGTACCGGGGAAACTATCTTATGAGGTCAAGGCGGGCAAGGCATTTACTGTAATAGTTCGCCGTGATGGGGAAGCTTATTGTATGAAATCTGCGAATCAGAAATCTTCTTACCCCATAACTAAACCTTTGGCGGATGACAAGAGCGGTTGGGTGTTAATGGCTGCTCATGATTCGGATTTGAATAAGGTAATTTTACCATATAAGGATAGAGTTAAATCCATATATAAAATGAAGGATGCTGAAAATTTCGAGAAGGTTACTGATATGAATGTAAAATTGAAAGATTATTATGTAATTTGGCTTAAATTAGGAAAGAAAGGTGAGGCTCAGGCCTCAGTTAGTGCTCATACTGATGTGGGATCTACTCAGCAGGCTCAGCAACTGCCACAACAACTGCAACAACAACAACAACCTCAGGTTACAGCTCCTGGTGTTCCAAAAAACATAACAGTAAAGAGTTTGCCCGGAGGTGAGTCTCATGGTACTATTGTCGATTGGGATACACCTGATACTGATGGAGGAAGTTCCATTACTGAGTATCTGGTTAGGGTTAAGAATGTTTCAAATTTTACTGAGGCAAATTATTCAGCAGGGACTTCGACTGAGTATACTTATATGAACCCGATGGAGACTATTGGCCAGTTTATTTTTTATGTTAAAGCTAAAAATGCTGTTGGTACGAGCTCTGAAGCAGAATATGCAACTACTTTAGCAGGTCAACTTAAACCTGTTACTCCACCTTCTTGTACCGATAGTGATGGAATCGATTATTTTAAGAAAGGTACTGTGACTTCGTCCCTATATCCAAAAGGAAAGGAAGATTACATACAAACATTTGATACTGGCAAAACTTATGTGATGGAGGGTGCTTGTAATGACAAGAACAACTATTACTATATTAAGAAAAATTGTGCGGCACTGGGTTCTTATGAAGCAAAAGATGGTATTTGCGTTGCGGTTGAACCGATAGCTTTTGCGCATCCAGCACCTATAAATGTTAAAGTTTCTGTATATAATAAGAACTCTTCAACTTTAACCCTTGATTGGGATTATCCAAGTAATTACGATGATAGTTTAACCATCCCTAATTGGACCATAGAGTATTTTAATATGCATGAATGGGGACAATCTCCAAAAATTATTCATGAGATTCCTAGTAATACTGGTGGGTCAGTTCATTTGTTTAACAATATTACTTTTGTGGATGGTAATTCACAAGACGCTGCAAACAAAAATCATTATAAATTTAAAGTTAAAGCCAACTATAGTGACGGAAAGTCTAGTTCCTATACTGTAACGTTAACTTACATGCTCGAGTAGTCTTTTTATTCTCTTTCTTTTAATAGTTTCTTGAAAGACTTGGTTGAGATATAACCCAGTATTAAGCTTAGTACTATAAGATATCCTGTTTCAGGTCCTGTTTGAGAAATACTTGTTGATGAATTATTTGTAGCCAGTGTTGCTGCTGCTGCTGCTGCGTTTGTAGTGGCAGCTGGAGTTGTAGTTGTTGCAGGAATTACTGGTGGAGTTACAGGGCTTGGTGCAGGAATCGTCGGAGATTCCGCTTCCGGTGTTGTGATTTCACCCAAAGTCGGTGGTGTGTCACCTTCATCATCGAATGCAAAATTAATTGATGGTGGAGCTTCTTCGGCAAAAACTGCTATTGGCATTTGAGCTATGAGCATTACTGCAACCAGTATGTATAGAAACGAGTTTTTCATATTTATTTTAGCCTGACTTATTATAACATTATTTCATGGACATTGCAAGTTTCTTGAATTCTTGACTTCCAAAATAAAAACTATAGACTTCGTTTTGTTTCAAAATTGTTTATGAAGATTGGGATTCTTTCTTATCGTTCTTTACGCAATAGAGCTTCGGAGGAAGAGATTGAGTTGAAGAAAATTGCCAGAAGCATGGGCCATACTTGTCGTATATTTCGTTCTCAACGATTTCAGATGGTGTATGACCAGGATTCTCCATGGCTTTTGTATGATGGGAAACCTTTTCCAAGCTATGATGTTATAATCGCTCGTCCTTCTATCCTAAGTAATGTTGATTTGCATATTTCATTAATTGAGCAAATGGAGATGGCGGGTTTGCTTGTATTCAACCAATATGAGCCAATTTTAAAAGCGAAAAATAAGGTCAAAACTATGCAGATTCTGGATCATTATGGGATTCCTATTCCAAAAACAGTTGTTATTAGAAGACCTGAGGATTTGAAGCAAGCGGTTGAGAAAGTCGGGGGATTCCCACTTATTTTTAAGCAGCCTGTTGGATCCTTTGGTGCTGGAGTTGTGATTCTTGAAAGTATGAGGGCTTTGAAATCCTTTCTGCTTTGGGATAGCCCGCTATATTTATTACAACAGTATGTTAAGTATTCTAAGGGGAAGGATATAAGAATTTTTGTTGTAAATGGTAAAGTTGTTGGCTCAATGATGCGTGCAGCTCCAAGAGGCGAGTTTAGGTCGAATATTGAATTAGGTGGTGTAGGCAGGCCTTGTGAAATCACAGAAGAAGAAGTGTCTATTGCTCTTAGGTCTATTCAGGCTTTGGATCTTAACTATGGAGGTGTTGATGTGATGAGGGGCAAGGATGGGCCTGTTGTCCTGGAGGTTAATTCAAATCCGGGTTTCAAGGCACTGGAAAAAGCTACCGGTGTTAATATCGCCGCCTCTATAATTGAATATGCAATTGAGTATGGGGAGCGCCACAGACAGTTTATGATCTAAGCAACTTTCTTTGTGATGATTTTGTCTATGAGTCCATACTTCTTTCCTTCTTCGGCGGACATGAAAAAGTCTCTGTCTGTATCTTTTTCTACGGTTTTGAGTGGTTGTCCACAATGAGATGCCAAAAGTTTATTTAATCTGTCTTTTGTCTTTACTATGTGGTCCGCATGGATTCGAATGTCGGATGCTTGTCCTTCTGTTCCTCCAAGTGGTTGGTGGATCATGATTTCTGAATTTGGGAGAGCGTATCTTTTTCCTTTTGCGCCACCTGCAAGTAGTACAGCCCCCATTGATGCTGCCATTCCCAAGCAAACTGTTGAAACGTCCGGCTTGATGTATTGCATGGTATCGTAAATTGCAAGGCCGGCAGTTACGTGTCCACCCGGGCTTAGTATATACATAGTAATGTCTTTGGTTTGACTTTCATTTTCCAGGAAAAGTAATTGGGCAATAATTAGATTTGCTACATGACTATCGATTCCTGTGCCAAGAAAAATGACACGGTCCTTTAATAGTCTTGAGAAAATGTCAAATGCTCTTTCTCCTTGATGGCTTTTTTCTATTACGGTAGGGACAAGCATAGAGTTTAGCATTTCACTTGTTACTGGGTTTTGGTTTTTTGCAGGCATTTTTAATTTGTTTACTAAAATATATCTGAATGATTATAGCAGAAATGGATCAAAGTTTCAGCTCCTTGTAGTTGACTTGTGGTATGGAATGTTGGATTGCCTGTCTTTTTGTGTTAGTTATTTATTCCTCAAAAAAGCGTTGACTTTACAGGTTATTTTAAATACACTGCTGGAGCTTAGTTGACCTTTAACATCTAGGATGTAGTAGAGGAGAGTGAAAAATGAGCCTTTTGAGGCAAATTTATCACTATAATCTTAAAGTGTGATTTATCTTTTTTAAAGTTATGTCGCACTATAAATCAAAGTGAAAACTTTTGAGCAAAAATAACACGGTCAGGCTTTTGCCTTACTTAAGTTGTTTAAACTCTTTTTAATGTGCTATGCACATTTATTTATGAAGAGTTTGATCCTGGCTCAGGGTTAACGCTGGCGGTATGTATAATACATGCAAGTCGAGCGCCCTGCACCCTGCTCATAAAAATTCTACTGTGTTAGAACAAAAAAAATCATTCACTGTATTGATGTATACAGTTCACTAAATTTTTTTTGTTCTGCCTTGTACAATTTTATGATCAGAGTGCAGGGAGCGGCGAACGGCTGAGTATCACGTTGGTAACTGCCCCGAACTCAGGGATAGCCCGTCTAACGACGGATTAATACCGGATAGTCCCGAAAGGGTAAAGATTTTTCGGTTTGGGAGGGTCCTGCGGCCTATTAGCTTGTTGGTGGGGTAAAGGCCTACCAAGGCGATGATGGTTAACCGGCCTGAGAGGGTGAACGGTCACACTGGAACTGAGACACGGTCCAGACTCCTACGGGAGGCAGCAGTGAGGAATAT
>JAQBYK010000061.1 GCA_027622635.1 bacterium | reverse complement strand
CAGAAGTAAGATCCGAAGAGGTAAAAGGAAAAGTTGTAGAAAGCGGGCCAGTATTCATATTCCTAATCGTATAAAGCTCATCGAGACAAAGAGGTAGAGTAGCATTCAAAGCATGCTCTGCCTGAACTTGCGCCCTTTTTGTCATAATCAGCTTCCCGGACAACAAACTTTCAAGCTGCTTGGTAATCTTGGTTAACTTCTTTTCTGTCTTGGCATAAATCGTAAAATACAAAGCATACTGGAAGAATTTTTCCTCTCCCCTCTGAAGCTGAGTACGCAATCCTTCCGCATCTTCTAAAGCAGTCTCAATAGCTGGGTCACTCACGTTTCCTTTCTCGGCAGAGATGCGCATACTTGATCGCATTTGCGCAACTTTCTTCTTAAGAGTTTTCATCATTAATCCGGAATCAATTGGATATATGAATTGCGAAATATCCATTGTCACATCGTAATTTATAATCGGAGCCAACCAGTTAACCTCCAAATAACGAGGATAAGAGAAAACATAAAATGATTGGACATAAAGACCATCCATCCTAATCCTGTCATATTGTATCTCCATCGAAGCGGGAGCAATAAGATCTTTTACGCTTGCAAGACCTTCCTGGTAAATTCTCTCAGCCTCGATATATTGTTTTTTTTCATCAGGAGAAATGTTTGCTTTTGTACCGGTCTCCTTTGCCTTGGCAAGTGACTCATCAACTTTATCAACAGTCCCTTGCTGATCTTTTTTGCGAGTAGCAAAAAGAGACTTTAAATTATTCAATATGCCCTTTTTTTCCTCAACCTCAGTTCCAGTTTCTGATTCACCTTTTGACATTGTCTTATCCGTATCTGCTTCCACATTTTCATCTGATTCCGCCTCAATTTTAGCCTCAAGTTCACCTTTCGCTATTTTGAGTTCTTTTTCATCCAATTTCTTTCCGGTCTTTGGATCAAAACCAGCAGCCAGCATTTTCTTTGCAGCTTCAATATCAGCTTTTTGAACAACCTTTTTTTCAACAGCAACCTCTATACGAGTACCCGGGTTCAATCCTAACTCGGTATCAGTGGGCTTTTCCTGTCTAAAACTTTTTATACCTCCCTGGCCTTCAACTTCCGAGACATCGGCAATCTTGGTACCGGCATTTTTTGAGGCACTCTTAAGCCATCCGGGCGTCTCAGATTCTTTACCTTTTTTCCCGGCAAAAACACCTTTGCCGTCGGTTGCAACTGCAGCAACAACAGGAGTTTTCGTTTCTTGTGTTTTTGTTTCTACTTCGGCCATTGTTTTTCTAGAAATTCAATCTAGGTATTCTACCAGAAATAAGAGATTTCAACAAGCCCATTGCTCCATTTTCATAGTGTAATTTGTCTGTATTCAAAGATTATTTTGTGCTAGTATTCGCTCACACAAAACACTAATTACATTTAAATATGGACAAGCAAGACAAAGATCCAAAGAAGAAAGAATCAAAAGACGAATCAAAACCGGAAAATTTAGAACTATTTGAAAATCCAGTCAAAGTAAATGTTCAGGATCAAAATATTTCTAATGAAATGGAAAGTTCCTATCTGGAATACGCCATGAGCGTAATTGTATCACGTGCCTTACCGGATGTCAGAGACGGATTAAAGCCGGTACATAGACGCATACTCCATGCAATGAACGAGATGGGACTAAAATCAAGTGGTGGATTCCGCAAATCAGCAGCAGTGGTAGGTGAAGTTTTAGCAAAATACCATCCACACGGAGATAGCGCAGTTTATGACTCCATGGTCAGAATGGCCCAGAGTTTTGCAATGAGATATGAATTAGTACGAGGTCAGGGAAATTTCGGATCCATTGATGGAGATAGAGCAGCAGCCATGCGTTATACGGAAGCAAAAATGGAAAAAATCACAGACGAATTATTGGAAGATATAGATAAAGAAACTGTAAGCTGGAGAGATAATTACGATGGAAGACATAGAGAACCAACCGTACTACCGACAAAGCTTCCTCAACTCCTTCTAAATGGCACAACCGGTATCGCCGTAGGTATGGCAACATCCATTCCACCTCACAATCTGGGAGAATTGATTGATGGGATAATGCACCTATCTGAAAATCCGGAAGCAAATATTGATGACCTGATGGAATTCATAAAAGGCCCTGATTTCCCAACAGGTGGGCTTATTTACAGCAACGAAGACATCAAAACAGCTTACGCAACAGGAAGAGGAGGAATGGTATGTAGAGCTAAAACAGATATTGTTGAAAAAAAGGGTGGAAGATTCGTAATCATAGTTTCAGAAATCCCATATCAAGTAAATAAATCTAATCTTATTAGCAAAATTGCGGATCTAGTTAGAGACAAAAAAATATCGGGTATTAGTGATATTCGCGACGAATCCAATAAAGACGGTATTAGAGTTGTAATTGAACTAAAAAAAGACGGCTATCCCAAAAAAATCCTAAATCAGTTATACAAGTACACTCAGCTTCAAACTTCATTCAACATGAATATGATTGCCCTCGTGGATGAAATACAACCTCACCTCCTGGACCTTAAACAAGTTTTAGAACACTTCATCACACATAGAAAAATCGTAATCACAAAGCGTACCGAGTACTTGCTTAAAATGGCTCAAGCAAGGGCGCATGTTCTTGAAGGCCTAAAAATAGCCATAGACAATATTGATCAAGTCATATCAACGATCAAAAAGTCGCAACATAAAGAGGAAGCACTCGAACAATTAATCAAGAAATTCAAGTTAACCGAGATACAAGGAAAAGCCATATTGGAAATGAGACTTCAAACACTGGCTGGTCTGGAAAGACAAAAAATTGAAGACGAATTAGCGGAAAGAATAGCATTAATTTCAAATTATGAAGGTATTCTTGAATCAAAAGAAAAAATTCTGAAAATCATGCAAGAAGAACTTGCAGAGGTTAAGGAAAAATATTCAGACGAAAGACGAACTCAAGTTATACCTAACGCTATTGGAAGCTTCACACAAAAAGATACAATTCCAAATGCGCCGGTAATGGTAATGCTTAGTAAGGAAAATTACATCAAACGTATCCCGGTTTCCAGCTTCACATCTCAAAAACGTGGAGGCAAAGGTATAATTGGAGGTACAACAAAGGACGAAGATGAAATCAAATTAATTAAGTATGCATTTAATCATGATGAACTTTTGTATTTCACAAATCAGGGAAGAGTATTCAAATTACCGGTTTTCGAGATACCAACTGCGTCAAGACAGGCCAAAGGACAAGCAATTGTTAACCTTCTTCAATTACAGGAAGGCGAAATTGTTACAGCAATTCTGAAAACAGGAGAGTCATTCACAGGGCAATTTCTATTCATGGCAACTAATAAAGGTACTATCAAAAAAACCAAAGTTGAAGACTTTGGCAATGTAAGGAAAAGTGGCCTGATCGCTATAAGACTAAGAGATGGCGATTCTTTGGAATGGGTTCGAGAATGCAGCGAACTGGACGAAGTAATTCTGGTTAGTAAAGAAGGAAAATGCATTCGCTTCAACGAGAAGGATGCAAGACCAATGGGACGAGCATCGATTGGTGTAAGGGGAATGAAATTAAAATCCGGAGATCAGGTGGTTGAAATGGATATTGTGAATGACAAGGAAACTGCGGAAGTGCTCGTAATAATGGCAAATGGTCTAGGGAAAATGACCAAAGTAAAAGATTACAGGTTCCAAACCAGAGGAGGCTCAGGAGTTAAAACAGCTCAACTAACTACAAAGACAGGAAAAGTTGTAGGTGCAAAAATCATTAGTAGCAACACAGACGCAGACATGATTATAATGTCAAAATCAGGACAAGTAATTAGACTTCACTCAAGCCAGATTCCTTCTCAAGGTCGCGCAACTCAAGGTGTATACCTAATGAGAATGAAACCTAACGACAAAGTAGCTTCTATTTCTCTTATCGAACATGTTCAGGACAAAGAAATAGAGCTGGAACAACAGCAAAAAGAAAATAAAAAAGCTGTTAAACCAAAGAAACAAGCTAAACAAACTAAAATAGCCGAGAAATCATCTGCATAAATATGAGAAAACTCATAAATCTGCTTGTAAGCGCTCTGGCCTTAATGGCCTTAAGCTTGACCGCACAAGCATACGAAGGTGACATATCCATAAATAGTGAAGACTTGGGCTTTTCAACTGGAAACTATTTAGAAGGACAGTCAATTCGTATATACGCAACAACAAAAAACAACAGCACTAGAGATTTACTCGGCGTCGTGAGATTCTTCGACAATGACAATCAAATCGGCGCTGACCAGGTTATTTCAATCTTCTCGGGAAAAACCGACGATGTTTTTGTGGATTGGTCTCCATCGTTTGGATCACATAAAATAGCCGCAAAAATATTCCCATGGGATACTACACTGGATGATCCAAGCAACAATTGGGTTGTAACAAACATTTATGTTGTACAAGACACAGATCATGACGGAACACCCAACACTTCAGATTTAGATGATGACAACGATGGAGTTAACGATGATAAAGACGCATACCCACTTAATCCAAATGAGCAATACGATACAGATGGAGATGGCATAGGAGATAATTCAGATCAAGATGACGATAATGACGGAGTACCGGATAACTCTGATGATCTTCCACTAGATCCAAATGAAACACTGGACACGGATGGAGATGGCATAGGTAACATAAGTGACACCGACGACGATGGCGACAGCATCAGCGATATTGAGGAAGACAACACAGGACTCAATCCATTAAAAAAAGACACCGATGGAGACAGAACTAACGACAATGAAGACGCATTTCCCATTGATCCAACTGAACAAACCGACACCGATAAAGACCTGATTGGAAACAACACAGACATTGATGACGACAATGATGGAATAATGGATGAAGCGGACGAATTTCCACTAAATAAAGGCCCTGTAATTTCACTCACTGATGAAAGTTTAAATATAGATTATTTAAAGGAATTTACCTTCGATGCCAGCCCATCATTCGATGAGGATGGTAACATCGTAAATTATCAGTGGGAAATAGATGGAAGACCGGTAAGAGAAGGAAATTCACTCAAACACATTTTCAAAGAACTTGGAGAACACCAAGTCAAACTAACTGTAACTGACGACAGTGGAGAATCGCGATCAAAAAACTTTCAGGTGAACGTTTTAAACATAAGTTTTTACACACAAATTCTTCTGATTTTCATGTTAATTGCCCTTGCAACAATAATATATTTAAAGTATATTGCCGAAGATAAAAACAAGGAAGCAAGTATCGCTTCTACAAGCCAAAAAACTAAGAATTAAACAATGAAAACCGACATACATCCAAAATATGAAGAAATTAAATTCACATGCGCATGCGGAGCAACATTCCTCGCAGGATCCACTATCGATAAAGATTTTAAAACTGAAATTTGTTCAAGCTGTCACCCATTTTATACCGGTAAGCAAAAATTGATAGATACTTCAGGCCGTGTTGATAAGTTTATGGCAAAGATGAAAAAAGCACAGGCAGTTGCAGAGAAAAATGTAAAAAAACCCGAAGAAGTAGAAGAAGTAGATGAAGTAGAAGATACTAAAGAAGTAGCTGAAGTTTTAGAAGAATTGGAAGAAGAAGTGGTAGAAAATAAACCTGAAGAAAAAGCTGCTAAAGAAGTCGCTGAATCACCCGAGGAAAAAGAATAGTCTCCATAATATGCCAGGCAACACTTTTGGTACAATATTTCGTATTACGACCTGGGGTGAATCCCACGGATCAGCAACAGGTGTGGTCATTGATGGATGCCCCGCAAAACTTAAATTAAGCGAAAAAGATATTCAAAAAGAGGTTGATCGCAGACGACCCAGACATGGATCCAAAATTTCCACAACTCGCCGAGAAGAAGATAAAGTAGAAATTTTATCTGGTCTCTTCGAAGGTAAAACAACAGGTACACCAATTTCAATGATTGTTTACAACAAAGACACTCGCTCAAAGGATTATTCTAAGATTAAAGATTTGTACAGACCCGGTCACGCAGACATTAGCTATGACATGAAATACGGAATACGTGATTACAAAGGTGGTGGTCGCGCCTCCGGCCGCGAAACACTGGCAAGAGTTATGGCGGGAGCAATTGCTCAAAAATTACTCAAAGAAAAATCAAAAACAGAAATATTTGGCCACACTATTCAAATTGGAGACATCAAAGCCACTAAATTCTCCAAAGCAGAAATTGAGAAAAATGAGCTAAGGTGTGCCGATCCGCAGATAGCAAAAAAAATGCAAAAACTAATTGAAAAAGTTAGATTCACAGAAGGTGATTCTTTAGGAGCAATTATTGAAATAATTGTGAAAAACCCACCAATCGGGCTTGGTGAACCGGTTTTCGATAAACTGGATGCAGAGCTTGCCAAAGCAATAATGTCAATTGGCTCTATAAAGGGAGTAGAAATAGGAGCAGGATTTGACTCAGCACAATCAAAAGGAAGTCAAAATAACGACCAAATCAGGTCAAATTCAGGAAAGGCAAAATTCCTCTCAAACAATGCAGGAGGAATCCTAGGAGGAATCTCCACAGGTCAAGACATAATTATAAGAGCTGCAGTTAAACCTGTACCAAGTATCAGCAAATCGCAAAAAACCATCTCAAGTAAAAGCAAAAATGCCAGTATAAAAACCCTCGGCAGACATGATTGCTGTATTGCCCCAAGAGTTATCCCTGTTGCAGAGTCAATGGTGGCACTAGTTTTGGCAGATATGTATCTGCTACAGAAAACAAAGTAGTTGACAAAAAGGATGCTTCTGGTAGAATAAAGCACTCTTTTTACTTATCCACATGCCAGAAAATGCACCAGAACAAGTAGCTCCACAAGCGCCCAGACCAGCTGCTCCACAAGCGCCCAGACCGGCTGCTCCACAAGCTGCCAGACCGGCGCCTCAGCAAGCTC
>JAQBYK010000060.1 GCA_027622635.1 bacterium | reverse complement strand
TGAATTAAGCGAAATAATGCCAAATCCGGATGGAAGCGACAAAAACAAGGAATGGATAGAACTTCAGAATACAAGCAATGAGACAGTAAATTTAGAAAATTGGCAAATTACAAATAATAAAACACATACAATTAAAGGTAAAAAAATCCAAGCAAATAGCCAGATTACAATTGATGATTTGAAAATCACCCTACGAAACAAGGAAGACCATATTCAATTGATAAATCCGGAAGGAAAAATAATCGAAGAAGTAAGCTATAAAAAAGCTCCAAGTGGACAAAGTTTTAGTAAAATAAGCAAAGATTGGAACTGGGCATCTCCAAGCAAAAACAAAAACAACGGCAAATTGCAAGCATCAATACTCACAATTGAAGAATTCCTAAATCAATACAAAGTAAATCAAAATCAAGAAACGTTACTCACCGCCATATCTAAAAAGCCTTTAAACTTAAATGTTTCAACATTAGAAAAAGAAAATAAATCCATACTCCTGGACTTCGAAATACAAAATCCAAAGCAACTAAAAAATCGGCGAATACGTGAAAACTGGCTTATATACTGTTTAGTATTAACTATTCCTCTAGCAACTACAGCATATCTTTTGCCTCCATAGCCTTATAAATAATCCTGGCAATTTCTCCTCTGGTCATAGAGCTACCGGCATTGAACAATCCGGCCTGAGGAATTAATCCTTCAGATCTTGCGCTATAAGCAACACCTCTGAACCATTCGTTTCCAACATCATCGTAAGGATTTTTTTCAACTGACGCCCCATCGGGAACTTCAAAATCGAATGCATTAAGCACTATAGTTAATGCTTCAGCCTTATTTATATTTTGATTTGGACCAAATTCGCCACTCCCATATCCCTTAACCCAACCTTGATTCTTGGCGGCACAAACAGCAGGTGCATACCAATGGTCAGGCAAATCCTTAACATCCGTGAAACAATTGGACAAAATATCTGAAGGAATATCGGTATAATCAAAATCATTAACTTCAACCAGCATTTTTGAAAATTCTGCTCTGGTAACACTATTGTCAGGCCTAAAAGTACCATCATTGTACCCGCCAATAACACCATCATAATACAAAGCAATCACGGCATCTGCGTAACCGGCATTACCAGGTACATCTGAAAATGGGTTATCCATATCTACCTGAACAACAATTCCATCACTACTCAAAACGTCTGTCAAAACCTGGTCAATATAATTGTTAGTCGAATTCATAAATGAACTAATCGCATACACGGAAAACCCTACAAACAACAATAAAACACTCAAAAAATGAGTATCATGAGACGTTATTTTTCTTTTTTTTGCCTTTGTCTTTGTAACTTTTTTCTTTGCCATAATAATTATTTTTTAAGAACTTTTACATATTCTGCTTCATATATATGAAGGAATGACATTAATGCCATAAGAACCAATGGTCCTATAATAATGCCCTTGAACCCCATTGTCCAGATCCCACCCAAAATTACAAAGAAAGTAAGTAAAGGATATGTGTGAGCCTTGCCGCCTATCAAATAAGGCCTGACAACGTTATCTGCACCTCCAATTACAACTACACCCCATATAAAGAGGAAAAGAGCAGAATAGTATGATCCAAGAATCACCAATATAATAGACGCAGGAATCCAAATCACGGCAGTCCCGAAAACCGGAACCATAGAGAAAAACGCTATTGCAGTTCCCCAAAACACAGGATTGGAAATTCCTGCTATCGCAAAACCAATACCACCAAGTAAACCCTGTACAATTGCTGTCAAAAACACACCAACCATTATAGCTTTTACCATTGACCCCATTTTATTAAACAATTCATCCTCGTGGACCTTAGGTAAAGGACTAATAACTCCAATCTGATCTACGATTTTTTCTCCATCTTTGAAAAAGTAAAACATAGAAAAAAGCATAATCAAAAAATTGAAAACCAGATTTGAAATACTCTTAAGTAAAGTTGCGGTCTGAGAGACCAAAAAGGTACTAAATGACTGAGCTACTCCAACAACACTTTTTTTCAAATCAAGCTCCTCAATAGCAACAATCGACTCAAAATCACTCATCAATCCATACAAAATATTACTTTCATCCCATTGAAGATATTTATCAAAAGCACCTGACTCAACTCTCTCGGAAATAACTTCATAAGTATCAACGCCCTCCTGGGACAACATAATCACAAAGACAGTGATCGGAACAAGTGTAACCAAAATAACAAAAATACATGTCAAAAAAGAAGCGGTCCTTTCCCAACCTTTTAGCAACTTACGAACCCTTTTATAAACAGGATAAAAAGCTATAGCCAGTACCGCCGCCGCAAAAATAACTGTTAGAAAAGGTGAAAGTATTTTGAAAAACAAAAGAAAAACAACTATTAAACAAAATATAAGAAAATAGCCCGGCAATTTTTCTAAAATAAGAGATTCTTGTACCGGAACACTTGAAACTTTAGAACGAGAGGATTTCTTCATACTGTAAATATATCGTATTCAATGAAAAATTGAAAATTAAATTAGTGGCTCCTCAAACTCCGGCTCTTCCTCAGGCTGCAAATCCTCAAACTCACCGGACTCATCCCATTTACTTAACTGTTCCTCAACATCAGCTCTTGGCATACAATATTCTTTACGAGAATTCTCTATAATCTCTTTTGTGAAATGCTTTTCTACCTTAGGAACATCAATCGTCCGCGCAGAAAAAGCTTCTCTAATCTCTCCATTAACGGACATTTTACAATAAAATTCCCTCACACCCAGGTTAATAATATCACGTTCCTTAAATATAGGTGTGTACTCTTCCGCCAAAACACCGGCATCATCAGCTCCAACCCTGAAACTGACAATAGAACCAACATTCCCAAAAACCGTTTTTTGAACCATTTCAGAAAGCTGCCCCATGTACTGATGCGCAATCGTAAGATTTAATCTATATTTTCTGGCTTCAGATAAAATTTCTGAGAAGGTGTCTGTAGCAAAATTTTGAAATTCATCTACATAAAAATAAAAATCCTTTCTATCCTCTTCCGGCATATCAGCCCTACTCAAAGCAGCCTGATATAGTTTGGTAATAATCATAGACCCCATCAAAGAACTATTTTCCTCACCAAGTAGACCTTTGGAAACCTTCATTAATAAAATCTTTTGATTGTCCATCACATCCCGAATATCAATCTTGTTTATCGGCTGTCCTATAATATTTCTAATCATATTTGTAGCCACAAATTGTCCGACCTTATTGAGAAGAGGTGTAATAGCTTCAGCATCAAATTTTTCACTCCATCCTGCAAATTCTGAAACCCAAAAATTCTTAACAACACTATCCTTAATTCTTGAAACAATTGTCTGACGATAGTTTTTATCAGTCAGCATTTTAAGAATAGAGAGCACGGTTGTATTTGGACTATCTAACAAGGCCAAAACCGTATACCTAAGTACGTGTTCCAATCTATCGGTCCAGTTAGATCCGAAAAGCCGTTTAAAAATATAAATAAAACCAATGGTTACCTGCATTTTGTATTCTTCATCAACTTTCTCCAAAGGATTAAAAGAAATCGGGAAATTTGTATCGGCAGGGTCAAAATAAATAACATCCTTGATTCTATGTTCAGGTACAAATTTCAAAATGTCATCCACAAGATCTCCATGAGGATCAAGCACTCCAATCCCCTTTCCCGCCTCAAGATCCTCCTTTATAAGAAGTTCCAGAAATTTCGATTTCCCGGAACCGGACTTTCCTACCGTATATAAATGTCTACGTCTATCAGCACGTTTGATCCCAAATTTATCAAAATTATTATGGTAATTGGTAATACCAAACAAACTGATATCTTTCTCACCTATTTTCGAAATATCTTGAGGAGCCTCGGATTTTTTCGCAAGAACATGCACAATATGAGGCACAATGTCAGGATTAGGCAAATGATACAAAGTGGACAATTCATTGGGACTCAGCTTGAAAGAATTAATCAATTTTCTTTTTTTATATTCATTGATAAAACTAGCCTCTGAAACCCTACTAGCCTTTAATTCCTGTACGTCAGTTTTATTAAACTGGAAGAAACTATTTTGAATAGCTTGAAGCTTTCTCCTAGCTTCATCTTGAGACTTAGCTATATATGCCAAACGAATACTACATCCAAAAGGTTCCACTTTAGCTTTTTCTATGGCCAATATATGCCTAACCTTAATTACGCTTTCCGCATCCTTTACCCTCATTCTATCCCTCAAACTAAAGATTTTCTTAAATTTATTCCATTTAAGAAGAATTCGTCTCCTTAAGTGATGACCGGCAGTTTCATCTTTTGGGTTTATAACAATTTGAACCCAAACCTGTTCACCGGAATTAATTTTGGAAATAACGGAAAAGAGACGACTCTGACTATCTTCCTCAAACTCTCCATGATTTTTAAATGGATATACATCCCCATATTTCAATTTCAACCTGACACCCGCCAAAAAAGTTGAGCCATTTCCAACTTTGTAATTATCAACATAATCGGAAGTTTCTTTGATTTCACAATCAGGATAAGTCGAATATATCAACCCTTCCATAGTCTCAAACATGTTATCCGGTACGGCAAAAAAGAAATAAGTGTATTGCTCATAGCCGAACATTTCCATGGAGATAGGGACATTTTTGACAGTATTATGAAGATTCACCAAAAGCTCCTCAAATATACTTTCTTTTTTCTTTTGTCCATCCCCCTGCGGAACAATAACTTGGAAATACTTCATGGGCTATATTATACCACAAATCAGGGGGCTAGTCCAAGTCAGTAAAGCTCGCTAGTATACCTCTTTAAAGTAACACTTGTCACAGAAGATTTTTTCAGGTCGATCCGGCTTGTAAGCAGATAAAACAGTCTCATTGCATTTACTGCAAGCTCTCTCCCAAAGTCGACGTGGAGTTCTCAGATCAATCCTATCTCTATGCCTTTGATCCGGACTTTTAGCGGGAGAAGGAATACCCATTTTTTCGTAAAATTTTAATTCCTGAGGAATGATTTTAAATTGATTTCCACTTTCTCTTTTAGTCCACCTCCAACCATTTGAATGAACTTTTTCAGGTGTTAAAGGGAAATATTCCTGCGCAACCGTCTCATTATAGGCATGCGGCGAAAGAAAGGCAGGGAAAAATTCTCCCCATTCCTTATCCTCAACCATTTTTTCAATAATTTGTGGAACTAATGCATTGTATTCCTCTTTGCTATATTGCTTATTCAAAATGCAGTATTTCGCATGATTAAGACCGATACATCCAAGCAAATTAGAACAATTATCCAAATGATCGCAATAAAAAACTTCATTGTTGTAATGAGAAGCCATAGAAAAAGCAGATCTCACCATTTGCAAACTACTAATCAATTCATAGGAAAGTTCAGGCTTATAAAGAGAATAATTTAAGTCACGACAATCTTTCGCATCCAAAACGTCGTACAAATATGCACAATCCTCACAATTCAAAACATTAAAACTATAGAATGTATTTTTGGAATTTTTGATATTATTTCCACTACAATTTTCGCAATTCAAAAAATAGTTTGCGCGAAAAATAGCATTTTCTTTTTTAAACTTGGCCCAACCTTCTTTCATTTTTTCACGCTGATCAAAAGAGTCCAGAGCCACACTCTTAAAATAATCTTCATACTCCTCTTTAGTCTTTTCTTCATTAAAAATGTAGTACTGTTTATTCCTTAAACCATATGAAAAAATACAGTCCTGACATCCTTTTAAATCATAGGAAAAGTAACAATTACTGCAGTTATCACAATACATGCAATTCTGACAACCGTAGCAGTCATAACAATTAATACATTCGTAGCAAAGCTCACAATTATAGGCAAAAGTGCAATCAAGAGTATTCTTGGAATATTTCACAAACAGGTTGAAATAACAGTCTTCATTACCCTCTCCGGCAATGTCCATGTAACAATTTTTGTTATCACTACAATAATTGCAGTAATCACTATTTTCACAATTAACTATGTTTATACCCATGCGCGGAACATCCTTCATCAATTCTCCAAACTGCTCAAAAAACGGACGCTTGAAATCAAAATCACGACCATAATCCAGTGGATTCCACTTATCACTAAACCACTCAGATGGTTTATAGACTTTGTATGCACAATCCGCTTGATACATTGAAACAAATCTCTCTCCACTCAAATCACATTTACGCAGATAAAAACTCCGATCATTTCGAAACATCTGACGCCTTTGGTTGCGACAATCCGGACATAGAGTTGGCAAAGGCATCTCAAAAGATTTATCACCAAACTTTGGAGAGATTTTTTTATAAAACTCCAAGTCCTCATCTGTAATCTCAAATCCCCCCTTGCACTGTTTACACTGCCTTTTCATGTAAGAAATTTTATCAGATAAATTTACAAATCCAAAATCAACCCACAATCTCTTCGCCGGCGAAAGTCTGCACAAAAGACTGTTGTCAAGAGTTCATCAACAGAAAATTCTCAAGAGTAACAGATAAGAAATAAACGATCACAAAACAATTCTTACAAAACATAGAAAGGACCAAAATCAATGATATAATAAGACCATGACAAATAGCACCATCACAAACGAAATGCTCTATAAACTTCTTAAAGAATTTAAAGAAGATGTTCATAAGCGCTTCGAGCAGGTCGATAAGCGCTTTGAGCAGGTTGATAAACGCTTCGAGCAAGTTGATAAACGCTTCGAGCAGGTTGATAAGCGCTTTGAGGAGGTTGATAAACGCTTCGGATCAATCGAAAACAATCTAAGTGAAGACCACGACATATTGATGGATCTCTGGAAAAACCGCAGCAAGCAAAACCTGAATTTCACATCAGTTTACTTCATAATAACCCTTATAAGCTCCATTCTTGCAGCTATCGCCACAAGTAGTTTTTTAAACTAAAAAACTTCATCTCTAAAACATTCCTC
>JAQBYK010000059.1 GCA_027622635.1 bacterium | reverse complement strand
ATTACCAGGTCACCATGGGTTGCCGAAATGTCGAGACAATCCGGCACGTTATCTCCACAGAGAGAATGGTACCTTCCGGCAGAGAAATTTTGACTAATCCCTGCAAAAATTGTTTTCCCATCATGACTAATCGGGCTACTCTTTCCGTGTACGGGCTCAACAAATTTAAGGGTTCCACCAAAGTATTCAATGATAGCCTCATGTCCAAGACAGACTCCGAACATGGGATAGCGCTTATGGTAAAGATCAATGATTTTCATCATATTACCGGCCTTGGATGGGACCGATGGGCCCGGTGAGAAAACTATCAAATCCGGATCTATTTCTTCAACCTTGCCGGGATCAATAGTATTTCTATATACATGCACGTCACAGCCAAGCAGCCTAAAGTAATCAACAAGGTTGAACGTAAAAGAGTCAAAATTGTCCAATAGAAAAATCCTCATTATGTTATTGTGGTTAAGAATGCCTCCGCTTTAGCCAGGGTTTCTTTGTACTCCGACTCAGGATCAGAGTCGTATAGCAAAGTAGCCCCAACTCTAAATGAAAGTTGTCCATTTTTGATGTGAGCCGTTCGAATTATTATCCCGGTATCCATTTCTCCCGAAAAACTCAAATAACCGACTGCTCCACCATAATAACCACGACGAGATCCCTCATTTTTCTCAATTTCAGTCATAGCGGCAACTTTTGGAGCCCCGGTTAGAGTCCCAGCATTCATACAAGCTATCAGGGCATCTAACGCGGAAAATTCTTCTCGCAAATATCCTGAAACGTGGGCAACTGTATGCATAACCTTGGAATACTTCTCCACAAATCGGTAATCACTAACTTCAATACCGGGTTTACATATTCTTGCCAAATCATTGCGCCCCAAATCAATCAACATGTCTAATTCCGCCCTCTCTTTCTCGCTTTTAAGCAGCCCCAGCATGTTTTCATGATCTTCTATAGGGTCCTTACCCCTTGGGGCAGTACCGGATATTGGCCTCATATGAACCATATTATTTTCGCACCTGACCATCATTTCCGGAGAGGCACCAACCAATTGATCATCAGCAAAATCGAAATAATATAAATAGGGAGAAGGATTTGCTTCTCGATACTTTAGATATAATGCAAAAGGATCGCCTTCAAACCTGCCCCTAAGTGTATTCGAGTACACAACTTCAAATAGATCTCCATTCTTAGCCAATTCTCTGGCATTATCCACCAGGCCTTTATACTCTCTTTCACTCAATTCAAACTTCGGATCCACGACCTCAAATGCTAAATCACCTGTCTCTTCGTCAAATTTCTCGAATACAAGGTCAATCGCAGCTTCACCCAACTCGGGATTTTCTCTGTAAGCGATAATCTCGGCACTATCCTTAAGGTGATCAAAGAAAACAAACGTATCGTAAAGACAGAACCTAAAATCATCCACCTCATTATTTGGCAGTGTACTAGGTATATCTTCAAACAATCTAACGAAGTCATAGGAGAAAGCGCCATATAGCCCGAGAAAGGTTTTTTCCTTTTGTTTAAACTTATCCAGAATAATTCTCAACACATCAGCAATGCTTTCTCTCTTAGTCCTCCGGCTTTCCTCAAGATCTGCACTTCCTTTGGGAATAGAACCCGACAAATCGATGCCAAGGGCTTTCAAATACTCGCCTGCACGATTATTTAGTGGAGTGATAAAATACTCCTCATCCTTGCCACGCACCTCAAATACAGGATCAATGCCAATAAGACTTAAGCGCCCATAGATATGGGAAATATCACGAGACGCGAGCAGAAAACTTTTTTCGCTAAGTGATCGTAATTTGCCATAAACGCTCGAAGCATCATGACATCTAATTTCCTTGTAAAACTTTTTTGAATCCATCTGTTCCATATTTAAGTTCTCGTGACCCACGACTAACAGTACCCATGCTTACTCCCAATTTTTTTGCCACATCCCTCTGCGGCACACCCCTCATGAGCATTTTCACTATCTGTAATCTCTTGGAGATTTCCTCAAGCTCACTTGGTGTAAGGATATTGTGGAGGAATGATTCAGCCAGGCTTCTGCCATTGATTGAAGCAATCACATCCGCCAATTCCTTTACATATTCTTCGTTCATAGCGTATCAGTTTAATAGTACAACAGTACACTATCAAAATATAAAAAATTGTCAATAGAAAAACATAAAAGACGCCCATTCACTTAAGGTGAACATACTTTTACATCTTTAAAAATCCTACAAATTCTCCAGATACTCTATAGCCTCCTGCTTTTGCCTGTCATACTCATTCTCAATATCATCATCAGTAATTTCTACGATAATATCAGGGGTGAGCCCAACCTTATCAATACTGCGATCATTGGGGGTATACCATTTGGCGATGGTCATTCTAAGACTGGAGCCATCATTGAAGGATTCAACTTCCTGCACACTACCCTTTCCATAACTCTGTACTCCCATAACAATACCACGTTTAATATCCTGAATAGCTCCGGCAACAATCTCAGAAGCTGATGCACTACTGTCATTTACAATTACAACCAGTGGGACATTAAGTAACTTTGGATTACCATTGGACAATAGTTTTTCCTCTTCCTTTCCACGTTCACGAATTGTAACAACGTGGGTATCAGAAGGAAGCAGGTAAGAAAGCAACTCAACTGCAATATCCAGGTAACCACCTCCGTTAAAACGCAAATCAACGATAAGGCCCTTTGGCTCATTTAAAATCAATTCGGAAATTGCTTTGCCAAATTCATCATTAGTCTTGTCGTTGAACTGATTAACACTCAAATAAACGATTTCATTATCTAATTGCTCCACAGTTACACTCTCTATATCAATGCTATCTCTCACGATTGAGACATCAAAAGGTTCATCAAGACCATCTCTTATGATAGTCAAAACAACTGTAGTTCCCTTCTCGCCACGTATTTTCATAACCGCTTCCACAAGTGTCATTTTCGAGGCAAGTTCACCCTCAATTTTGTAGATAATGTCGCGACTAAGAAGGCCGGCCTTTTCGGCGGGACTTTTTCTGAGCGGAGAAACCACAACAAGTTGCTTATCTTCAACGGTAAGCTCTGCACCAATGCCTTCCAATGTACCTTCCAGATTAGAGCTGAATTGTTCACTTTGCTCCGGAGTCATAAATACGGTGTAAGGATCATCCAAAGCATTGACCATACCTTCAATAGCACCATAAACCATACTTTCATCTTGAATTACATCTACATCTACATATTTCTCCTCAAGCTCACTCCAAACAAGCCAGAAAAGGTCCATATCAACGTCAGACTCTTCAACTATTTCGGAATCGTCATTACTAACCTTATCAAACTTATTTTTCGATTCCCCCAAAAACCCATTATAAGATAATTGCCAACCAACAATAAAAAAAAGTACCGCTACAGAGATATACTTGGCGAAAGGTGTCTTATTTGGTGCTGAATATACGGGCATTATTGGAGTTTAAATACATGGTCTATATTTAAAGCTTTTTTTGTTTTATCGTCAAGCGTAACCACTACAGCACTAAAAACCATGGTTCCGGTAGTTTCCGGCTCAAATTTTTGAGAAACCTGGCTTAGGAAAGTCTCCAAAACAATCTCTTTCTTCACCCCAATAACGCTGTCATATGGACCGGTCATTCCCACATCGGTTATATATGCAGTCCCATTCTCGAGGATTCGCTCATCCCTGGTTTGAACATGAGTATGTGTGCCAACTACAGCACTTACTCTACCATCAAGATAAAAAGCCAAAGCATATTTCTCTGCAGTAGTCTCGGCATGAAAATCCACAAAAATACCTTTGAGGTCTTCGCCCTTTGTTTCTTCCAGAATTTCATCCATTTTTCTAAAAGGACAGTCAAAATCTTTTTTCATAAATATTCGTCCGATGAGGCTTATAACCAAAACACCTTTCACTATTTCATAGCCTCTTCCGGGTACACCGGGAGGATAATTGGCAGGTCTAAGCACAGGAAATTTAGGATCATCCAGCTTTGACGCACCCTCTTTATTTCCCCATGCATGATTCCCGTTAGTAAAAAATTCTATTCCGGCTTGCTGCATCTCCTTGATATTGGAAGAAGAAAATCCGTTGCCATGACTTAGGTTTTCGGGATTGGCCAAAACAAGGTCAGGTTTATGTTCCTCGATCAAGCCTGGCAATAACTCTTTTGTTATTTTTCTACCCGGTGCTCCAAATATGTCTCCAACAAATAGTATTTTCATAGTTTTTTTAGGGGAGCTACACTTAATGCAAGTTTTTTTATTCCCACTTTACTGTCTTCGAAGGCAACAGTTGCAACCCCACCTGTAATATCTACCACAATTCCTTCACCAAATACATTGTGCCTTACTTTATCACCGGCAAAGAAGTCTGTGACTACACAGTCATTAAGCTCAATAGGAACAGGTTGATCACCGATGTCGCTTACTGAAATGTGTTGTCTGGCACCATGTCCACCATAATTTGCCTCAACCAATATTTCATCAATATCCGCAAGAAATTGAGATGGCGCATTAGACCTTGATTCCCCATACAGAGTGCGTGAGCGCGCATGAATTAGATATAGGTTGTCCATCGCTCTGGTCATGGCTACATAAAGTAAACGTCTTTCTTCTTCAAGTTCTTCTCGGTCAAGTAAGCTACGACTATGAGGGAAAATACCTTCTTCCAGGCCGGCAATAAATACATGTGGGTATTCAAGCCCCTTAGCGCTATGAACTGTCATCAGGGTTACTGCATTATCCGACTCGTTTAGGCTATCAATGTCAGCAATCAAACTAACCTCTTCCAGAAAGATGCTTAGAGAAAGTTGAGATTCCAAATTGTCATATTTTTGAGCAACAGAAACAAGCTCGGCTATATTTTCCAGTCTGGCTTCAGCCTCCACACTTCCATCATCAATGAATTTTTTGTAGCCACTTTTATCCAAGACGTGTTTTATCATTCCGGACGCGGAAAATTCGGTATTCAAATTTTGTAAGTCTTTAATGAGTTTCACAAACTTCTCAAATACCTCCGCTTTTGCTCTTGGTATTTCTTCAATTTCGTCAGCGAGCAACATTGCATTAAAAAGAGAGAGATTATGTCTTGAAGCAAAGCTCTGTAAAAGCTCCATAGTTCTGGAACCAATTTTTCTGGAAGGAACGTTTATTATCCTAAGCAAACTTACGGTATCATTTTGGTTTTGAATAACCCTAAGGTAAGCCAGCATATCCTTAACTTCTTTCCTGGAGTAAAACCGAATACCGCCAACAACACGATAAGGAATACCATATTTTAAGAATGCTTCCTCCACAACACGCGATTGAGCATTAGTTCTATACAAAACTACGAAGTCATTATAGTTTTGGAATTCAGATCCAAGCAATAGCTGAGTAATTTCCATGGAAATCAGCTCTCCCTCATGTCTTTCATTGTCGGCTAACCAATGCTTAATCTTGCTGCCACCCTTACGATCCGTCCAAAGCCTTTTATCCTGTTTTCTTTCATTTTTGGATATAACACAATTTGAAGCATCCAGGATCATCTGCGAAGAACGATAGTTTTGCTCCAAAACAACGGTTTTGACACCTTCATAATCCTTTTCAAAATCAATAATATTTTGAATAGTAGCACCCCTCCAACTATAAATACTCTGATCAGCGTCTCCAATCACACAAATATTCTGATATTTTTGAGCCAGCAATCTGACAAGTTCATATTGTGCTCTGTTGGTGTCTTGGTACTCGTCCACAGATATGAACTTAAACTTTTCTTGATATTGATCCAGGACATCGGGAAACTTCAGGAATAGTTCAACAGTCTTCATAATAATATCGTCAAAATCCAAAGCATTACTTTGTCTAAGCCTTTTTTGGTAAAGCGGATAAATTTCCGCAACCTTTTGGTTAAAATAGTCGCCGGCATATTGACCATATTGCTCCGGCCCTATTAATTGATTTTTTGCATTAGAAATATGGGAAAGAACAGCTTTTGGATTGATTCTTTTAGAATCTATTCCCATATCTTCCATCACCCTTTTCATCAAAATCTGTTGGTCGGCAACATCATAAATGGCAAAAGAATTTTCATAATCCAGAAGATGTAAGTTTCTTCTCAAAATCCTTACACAAACACTGTGGAATGTGCCTATTGTCGGCATGCCAACAAGATCACTACTCAATAATTGTTCAATACGTTTCTTCATCTCATTAGCCGCCTTATTTGTAAAGGTGACCGCCAGGATGTTCCATGGGCTGATCCCCTTCTCCTCTATTAGCCAAGCTATACGATGTGTTAAAGCCCTGGTCTTCCCACTGCCTGCTCCGGCCACAACAAGTAAAGGACCGGTGAAATGAGTCACTGCCTCAAGTTGTTTGTTATTTAGATTTTCCAGGATTTTAGTCATTGTTTTTCGTGTAAGTTGGATTTTGATTATAGGGGACAAGTGTTAACATGTAAAAGATGAAAAACAAATCCGCCTATCTACTTTCCTTAGTATTACTTGTAGCCTTTATTCTAAACCCTTTTGGAACAAATTTTTTCGAACTTCCCAAGGTACATTTCCTCAGCATCTTCTTATCTATAGCTATAATTATTTTAGTTGTATCTTTTTTGAAGAATCGACAGATAAGTTTCAGATATAATAAGATCGTCACTATATTCTTCCTATTTTGGCTCTCAAGTCTCGTGATTTCGACGATCTTTTCGATAGCTCCGGAGCTAAGCTTTTGGGGTAGTTACAGCAGGTTCCAAGGCTTGTGTAGCCATCTAGTATATCTTTCCTTCTTTTTACTATTCCTGAATGTGCTCAAAGACAAAAAATCTCAGGAAATCTTTTTGAAAGCACTATTGTTAATAGGATCATTGGTAGCTTTGCACAGCGTTCTACAGCAGTTTGGAGTGTTGGTTCTTTCAGCCTCAGCAATGCAGGAATTTTTAGGAAGAAGTTTTGGGACATTCGGTCATCCAAATTTCTTAGGGCAATTTTTGATTTTACCAATCTGGGTTGGAGTTTA
>JAQBYK010000058.1 GCA_027622635.1 bacterium | reverse complement strand
GGTCTATTCGAAAAAATTAACTCATATGCTACAATCATCGACAGCAATGATACGAGAACAACCGAAACCAAAATCAAGCCAGGGTCAATAATTAAATTTTTTTGAGTATTTCTATACAAAGCATAGACACAGATCATAACCACTATGATTTGCAAGAAGTTTTCCATTACCGATTAGACTAAGACTACCCCCGCATATATAGGCAGGAAAGTAATCATTACCAAATACTTCTACCACCATCCATCACAATATTTTGGCCGGTTAAATATGCAGACGCATTACTACACAGATATTGCACAGCACCCCTGTACTCATCCTTTGCTGCCATTCTACCCATGGGAATTAACTCAGACAGCCGAACAACAAAGTCTTCGGGTTGCCCATCAAATATCCCTCCAGGAGACAATGCATTCACCCGAACTCCCTTCGCAGCCCAATAAGTCGCGAAATAGCGTGTCAACCCAATAAGTCCGGTTTTAATTACTGAATAGGTTACAGGCTTGACGGGCTGTTCATGCTCTTCAACGCCATTCTTGCGATAAAGACTTTGGAAGGGTGAAATCACGGACAAGTCAGAGGCAATATTTAGAATCACACCACCCTTACGATCAGCCATAGATTTCCCAAAAGCCTTGGAGCATAAAAATGCCCCTGTAAGGCCAACTGACAACTCACGATCCCACTGTGAAACTGAAAAATTCTCTACACGAGATGAAGCCATGAGGCCATCAACATTGACTTTCGGATTCAGTGAGGCGTTATTTATCAATATATCAACTCCACCGAAATGTATTTCTAATTGCTCCTTCGTTGTTGCAATCGACTTCTCAGAAGTAACATCCATCACTAACCTTATGATAGTTGATTCATCCGCATCAATATCTTCAACAGCACAACGCAATGACTCTTCAACAACATCAGTTATACAAACTCTTGCACCCAGCTCAAGCAGTGCTCTGGCATGCTCTACCCCAAGCAATCCAGCACCGCCTGTAATTAATGCTACCTTCCCTTCTAATGAAAACCGTTCAGGTAACTGTAAGGCCATCTATGCACCCTCAATTTCACGAACCATTTTCATGAGAATTTCTACGAGCTTGGGCTAAGATTAAGTTAAAATTTGAAGTGGCTCCTCCACTGTGACGGGACGACGTTCGACCAAGAAAGGACATCATCCCCTCCAGGGGAAAGAAGCTACTTAAGAAACAGTATTGCGAAAACCATTTAGAGAAGCAAGAAGACTTTCCGATTGGGTCCCGTACAGATTATTCGACCAAAACAGTATAATGTAGAGCATACCTGAACCGTTAAGAATTCCACCAAACTTTGGCCTTAGCTCACAAAATATTTTCATTGGTTTTCCCGAATTTTTGGTCTGCCAAAGTGATTAAAAAGGCAGGAGGATTAGCTATATTTTTAGTCGGGTCTTCTCCAAAGTGAGTGGGTAAAATAGGGCAGGAAGGTAAATGAGAGAAGCTCTAGGCAAGGGGTTTACGAGTTTAACGTGATGGGGAAAAGTGGTATGTTTCGCGGATGCGAAAAACGAAGAGACTTGAGGATGCCTATCGTTTCCCTGGATTTCGTCCTGAGCGTCAGGTGCGAGGCTGCTTTGGTGATCCGAAGAGCCGGATCCTGCGGCTTCTGCGATGGGGGAAAAACAATCTGCGGCACATGCGGCCTTCTGCATCGGAGCTTTTACGACCGTAAGGTGCGCCAGATTCGGGATCTCTCCTGTGGGGATACCCGGGTCTATCTGGAAGTGGAGCTTCGGCGTGTTTTCTGCCAACGATGTGATTCGGTGAAGCAAGAGCGACTTCCCTGGATTTCGAGCAACCCCTTGTACACGAAGCGGTTTGCGTGTTATGTCGGGAGGCGGTGCCGCGGGTCTACGCTCCAAGGCGTGGCAAAAGAGTTGGCGCTGGATTGGAAGACGGTCAAGGAGTTCGACAAGCAGTACATGCGCGAGCAACTGCGGCGCGTCGGCCTACCGGGGCCAGTGGTGATCGGGATTGATGAAGTCTCGATCAAGCGAGGACATACTTACCGAATCGTCGTGAGCGATCTGTTGCGGCGGCGGCCGATTTGGTTTGGAGGGAAGGACCGTTCGGAAGCCAGCATGGATCAGTTCTATCCGTGGCTGGGACCCAAGAAGCGCAAGCGGATTCGACTGGCCGTGATGGACATGTGGAAAGCCTTCCGCACCTCCACCCTCAAGCCCAATCATGCGCCACAGGCGGCTATTCTCTTCGACAAGTTCCACCTCCTGCGTCACCTGGGGGAGGCACTCGACAAAGTCCGCAAAAGTGAGTACGCCAGGCTGACCGGTCAGGCTCGCGCTTACATCAATGGGCAGAAATACACGCTGCTCGCCCACCGGCAGAATCTGACCCTGGATGGACGCAAGGCGCTGAAGCAACTGCTTCTGGCCAACAAGCGGCTGAACACCGCCTATCTGCTCAAGGAGTCGTTCGGTCAACTCTTGGACTACGAGAAAGAGGGATGGGCCCGGAAGTTTTTTGAAAACTGGAAGGCATCTTTGAAGTGGCAGCGGCTGGCCCCCTATGAAGCGTTTGCTGAGATGAGCGATCGGCACTGGGACGGCATCGCGGCCTACTGCAGACCTGAGAACAAAGTGCCCTTGGGCTTTGTAGAAGGACTGAACAACAAAATCCGTGTTCTGCAGAGACGGGCCTATGGTCTCCGAGACGAAGAATATTTACGTTTAAAAATCCTGACGTGCATGCTGCCGGAAATCTGAAAAAGGTATCAATCGAGACAAAATTACCCACTCGTTTGGGAGAAGAGCCTGTTAGTCTAAGGAATCTAAAAAGACACGTTTGCCATGTGTTATAGAGCGTTTGGCCGCATCAACAACCGCTAAAGATGAACATGCCGATTCTAACTGTTTAACTGAGTCGGAGAGTTTGAAATCATTTAAGAAATAATTTGCCTGAGAGGTAAACATGTGATCATTTGTATAACTTGGGTCAGATAAATCATGTGTTTTATTATTAATGTAATCAATCCAGAGAAGTCTGTTGCCTGTGGCTGACCATTCAATATACCCCTTTGAACCAATTATTCTCATGTCTCGTTGGATATGTTTCTGCATGAAGCAAAGATTTACTTGGATTGAAAATGTCGGGTATCCCAAAGTTAAATGAGAAGTATCTTCAACATCCATGGAAACCTCTGAATAATTCCCTCCAGCGCAAATAACAAACTCTGGAGGGCCAAAAAACCAAAAGCAGAGATCAATTTCATGAATTTCCGTTAAGAGTACTCCGCCTCCCATTTCTTTTCGAAAAGCATACAAGCGCCGAAAATCTTCATAGGGATGCCAAGATGGAAGAAAAGATCCAACATTAAACACGGCCGATATGATTTTCCCCAAGGCCTCTTCGGTGAGGAGTTTTTTGATTTTTTGTAAAAGAGGGTGAAACCGTCGTTGATAGGCAATGAAAAAGCATACCTGATTTTTTAGGGTAAGAGATTTAAATTCATTAACCCCTACCATACTATGGGATAAAGGTTTTTCAACAAATATATTGATGTGATTTTCTACGGCTTTTTGGGCAACCTTCAAATGCATAGATGTGGGATTAGAGATAACTATCAAATCGGGGGGGTCCTGAAACGCTTCCTCTAATGAATCAAATAGTGTTAATCCAAACTTGTCCTCAATGGTAAAGTTTTTCACAACGGTGAAATCTGGATTTAAAAGGGGAGTATGAGAAGTTGAGCGAAAAGCTAAAAATTTTGTGCTAGGAGGAAGAAGTTGACTGAAAATTCGCAGGTGCCGTTGCCCAGCTCCGCCTAAGCCTACAAACAAGACCTTTTTGATTTTATTCAGAAGACAATTCATGTAAAAAAAACTGAATAAAAGAATAATGGTATTTGGCGGTGGTTAAGGGATCTCGTCCACGAAAAGTTTCAAACGTAAACCCACCCCGATAGCCTATTTTTAGGATAGCCTTGATAGCAGTATGGAAATTGACCTCTCCTGTTCCAAGAAAGACATTTTGATTGTGAATATTTTTATCTTTGATATGAACATGGCAAATATGTTGGTTTAATAAAGAAATATCAGACTCAAGATCCTGCCCCAATCCAGCTCTATTGCCAGTATCAAAACATGCCATAACATTAGAGAGTCGGAGCTTTTGCAAAAAAGTAAGCAATGAAGAGCCATCAAGTAAAGTCTCTAGACAAACCAGGATAGATTGTTTTTCGGCATGGCGTGCAATTTTTCGTAAAGGTTCAAAAAATCCTTCGCAATTCGTTTTTGTGATTTCGCTTTTTTCCATTAAGGGAAGTATCAATTTTTTAATTCCTATTGAGGACGCATTCATCATTAATTGTATTGTTTGATCAATAGAGTCGTCTTGGTCGATCAAGCTGCTATCAATAACATAATCATTGCAGATAGTATGTGGGGTTAGGCCATTAACTCGACAAAGATCTTTAATTTCATCCAATCCTTCTTTTGACCATATGGGATTTTTGGGATTGTGAGTTCGTTCCGCAAAAAACTCAATGTAATCCAAGCCAATGGAAGAGGCTAATTGAAATTCCTCCCTCCAATTTTCTTGAGGAAAGTATTGGAGCGAATAATCTGGAGGTTGTGTAAGTCTTCCCTGTACAATTCCCATCAAGTGTTTGGACATGTCAAATCTTCTTGGCTAACTGACGACTCTTCCACTCTTCATTTCTAAACCAATTTACTAAAAAGAGTTCAGGGTTTTTGATGAAAAGATCCTCGATTTGATCTCTCTTAACATTAGGACCTAATATTCGTAATACGGTTCGGAGAAGCCAGTAATCTTCTTCATAATCTAGAGTAAGCCTAACATTTCGGATTCTTGCATCAGGGACAAAGAGTGGGGCAGCGTTGAACCCTGGGACTTTTTCTAAAAAGTACCACATCATTTCAGTGTCATCGTCAATCTTTAACAAACAAGCCTTTTTCAAAATATCTGCCTTAATGGAGTACCCCATACTGGCCAAATATGTTTCTTCTGAAGGATAAACCACATCTAAAGAACGACTTAAGAGAAGGTCCATGCTTTTTTGGGCAAGATCTCCATCAAAAAAAGGGTCATCCGCATCAATGGTATGGAAGGCTTTAATACTAAAAAAATCACAGGCGTCCCTCCATCTTTTGAGCTTATCTCTTTCGCTTCCCTTAAAACAAAAGGCGTCATGACGTTTAGCTATGTCTTCAATGGCCTGGTCTTCAGGTAAGTTGGTAGTACAAACCACGGGGGTTATTCCAAAAAATTTTGTTCTTTTAATGATATGGTCAAGTACTGTCCCTTCCCCAAATTCTAAGAAACATTTTCTTGGGAGTCTTGTGGATTGACTCCGAACGGTGATAAACCCAAAAAAATTTGAATGTCTCGACATAATATTTTTTCAGGATTTAAATTTTTTAATGAGCTGTTTAAGAATTTTTACTTTGTGGGCAGCCACATCCATGTCACGGTAATTGGTTTTGAATTGCATTAGGCGGGGTTGCAGGTTTTCTGCAACAGGGCACAATCCCTTGGAAAACCGATGCCCATTAATTTCCAGATTGTGAAAGACAGGTTCGAGATACGGAACCTTACATGCGCCATAAAACCCATCTCCTCCCATCTCTTTATATTTATGGTAGAAATCTTTCCAGGAAAGCCCAATGGTTTCATGTCCCGAATACTCCACGGCATAGGTATAATAGGCATGTTCATAATCCTTTGGAGTCTGTTGTGGGACTAGCCATTCGCAATCTGCTATCGCTTCGTCAAATAGTTTAGCAATAGCCTGTCTTCGTGAAATTATTTCATGAACCCGTTCCAGTTGGGCCATTCCAATAGCCGCACTCATTTCTGTCATCCGATAGTTAAGCCCAATGGAATCAAATCTTTCATAGTCGGGATCTTGAAATTCCGATGGTAGTAATCCCATCCGGCTGGCTTCCGGAGTGAGGTTCTTATACCCAATTCCAGCAAATTTTCTGGCAACTTCGGCTAATTTTCTGTGGTTGGTTACAATCATGCCTCCCTCACCTCCAGTGGTGAGATGCTTTTTATTCTCGAAACTAAATACCCCAATGTGGCCTAAGCTGCCGGCTATTTTTCCTTTGTATTTTCCTAGAAGAGTTTGGGCTGAATCTTCAATCACCGTGATGTTGTATTTGCTTGCCAAAGCCATAATGGGGTCAATATCTACGGGCAGGCCTTGAAGGGAAACGGTAATAATGGCTTTGGTTTTAGACGTAATTTTTTTCTGAACATCTCCGGGGTCAATAGTCTGTGTGTGAGGGTTCACGTCAGCAAATACTGGAGTGGCACCAACATGAATTGTAGCAACGGCATCCATTATGACTGTAATGCCAGGGCTTATCACTTCATCACCGGGGTTGACCCCGGCGGCTATCAATGCCGCATGGAGACCTGAAGTTCCCGAGTTTACGGCTATGGCATATTCGGCTCCAATCAGTCTGGCGAATTTTTGTTCGAACCGTTTGGTCCAGGGATTTTTTTTGTTTTCAATATCCTCTGAATCAAGGGCTTGGCTTACATATTCCAACTCCCGACCAGAATATTTCCCATGTGGATTTTCCCAAATAGGTCTTAAAGGATAGGTATTATCCATTTTAATTTTTGGAGAGTGCGCTAAGGTTTAGTTGGATTTTCAATTGGATTTCTGTTCCATGGTGAGATAATGTTCGACCGAATTTGCCACGACCGCCACAAGAAAGCAACCCTAGATGAGCAGTATTGCGGAAACAGAGAAGAGAAGCAAGAAGCCTACCAGTTGAGGGTAATGAACATCATTCACGAGAGGAGAAAATAAGAAAATCATAGGAGAAGACGCGTCATTTCCCTAAAAGTTTAGAGATGCCAGAATTATATTTCCTAAATCCAAGTTTTTAATTAAAAAAACTGCCAAGACGTCAGATATGCTTTTGTTTTCTCCTCCAGAGCTTTTGTCAAATGTTGGGGATGCCGTGACTAGGCGGCCTTCCTGGCTTTCTTTTCTCCATCAA
>JAQBYK010000057.1 GCA_027622635.1 bacterium | reverse complement strand
TCTACTTGCTCCAGGGCTACCTGCTCTTTCAGCTACTTCTTTGTAGGTAAGTGTAGATCCACGAGGGATACCTCTAACAACATCAAAAACTCTTTCTTTGAATGACCTCCTCATTGTTTCTGGCTTCTGACCTGACTCAGGGTTCGCTTCAGCATTTACCAGACCCCCCTTATCTCTTGCAGCGTCCGCTGCAGATTGTGGCGATGGTTCAGTTTTCTCTATCATGTTTTTTTGACATATTGTATATTTAATCTGTTCCTCGGTTTTCATTCTCCCTATGAAATCGGCTAAAATCAAATGGAAATTTTGGCGATATAGTGTAGGATGGCTGCACTATGCTATTTAGAGGATTTTGGGACAATCTGGAAAAGCCAATAATTGGGCTATCGCCGATGGATGGTGTAACCGATGCTGCATTCAGATATATGGTTTGCAAACATAGTAGTCCATCTGTCGTCATGACCGAGTTTACTAATGTAGAAGGGCTTGCGCGAGGTGCAACTCAAATGTTGGTGGCTTTTTTACATAATAAAATCGAGAGGCCAGTAGTGGCTCAGATCTATGGAGTTGAAGTTGATTCTTACTATAAGTGTGCGGTGATGTTGGCGTCTCTTGGGTTTGATGGAATAGATATTAATATGGGCTGTCCTGCGAATAAAGTTGCGAAAAAGGGCAGTGGTGCAGGCCTCATCCAAACTCCCAAATTGGCGAAAGAATTGATTCGCACAACTAAACAAGCCGTGAAAGATTGGAGTGAAGGAATAAGTTTGGAGAAAGCAGGTGTCCATCCTGATATTATTGAGGCGTGTAAGGATATGAGGAAGAAGTGTTTGGGTTTTGAATCTGTTGAAAAGGTCGATCGAAACTTGATACCCGTTTCCGTGAAAACCAGGATCGGTTTCGACAAAGTAGTGGCTGAGGAGTGGACAAAGCATTTGCTGGAGGAATTGCCGGCTAATATCACTATGCATGGCAGGACCTTGAGGCAGATGTATCTGGGCGAGGCGGATTGGGATGTTTTAGCGAAGGCCGCAGCTTTATGTAAGGCTAGCGGCGTAACATTCTTGGGAAATGGAGATGTTAAATCTTTGAAAGATGCGCATGAAAAAATCGGTCGCTATGGAGTTAATGGTGTTCTTGTTGGACGAGCCGCACTCGGGAATCCATGGTTTTTTGGGGGAAAAGAGGGTGGCATTGAAAGTGAAATTTCAATGGAGAAGAGAATGGCTGCAACTTTGGAACATGCTAAATATTTTACCAAGCTTAACCACCTACCTTTTCACAATATAAAAAAGCATTTAGCCTGGTACTGTAAGGGGTTTAGTGGGGCCAGGGATATGAGGATGAATTTGATGGGCACTCAGAACCTGGAAGAGGTAGTTGAAATCATGGAGAATATTTAGTATTTTTGTTGCATGACATTATTAACAAAATCTAAGGAGGCTAGGATAATTCAGGTTGGAATTGTTCTTTATTGGGTGTTTTTTTGGTTTTTGAATGTGGTGGATAAATTCATCGGTGAAGCAACTTTTTTATGGGTGGGAAAAGATAGATTAGGGCAGTTGGTAAAGTATTTCTCATCTATCGGAATTGAAAATGATTTTATTGCGCTAAATGTTCTCAGATTAACTACTTTTCTTGAAATTCTTGCCTTCTTCTTTGTTCTTTTGGCTTTGATTTATCAGTTAATTGGAAACAAAAAAAGAGCATATAATCTATTCTTCCTGGGAACGTTGTTTGGACTGATAATTTTTAGCTTCTTTTCGATAGGTGATCAGGTGTTTGGTGATCGAGCGGAGCTCTTGGAACACACTACCTATTGGATTGCTTTGATCATCTCATGGGGAGCTTACATTTATTTTCCGAAAGCAAAGTAATCATGTGGTCGGGGTGGAGGGACTTGAACCCACGATCTCACGACCCCCAGCCGTGCGCTTTACCAACTAAGCCACACCCCGAAATATCTATTTGGAATCTTGTGTTTTTGTAAAATATCCTGCCAATCCGCTTCCTCTATTTGGTATAGTTGTGGCTCCGCTTGTCATTATTGGTGCGACTCTGCTGTTGCCGCCCAGTCCCATGAATCCTTCTCCAAATGTAGCTGATTCGGCAGCTATTCCACAACAATCTCCACGTTCATTATGTAGTCGAATTACATTTACAAAAACTATTTTAAAATTACCATTTTGCTCTTTTTCAATTACCATTCTTACGCTGCCTTCACAAGTTAAATTCATGCGTTGACCAGCTTCCAGGGCTAAGATGGCATTCTCCAAATCACCCAAATTATAAGGATCCATTATGTCCCTCAAATTTATATCTACATAAATCACATCCATAAGATCTGCTATCGTATATGATTTATTGTAATCCGGGATACAACTCCTTCTGGTAAAATGTTCTCTATAACTATCTGGGCTCATATTTGATGATTAATTCTAAAATTTTACACATTTAACATGAATTTATGGCTTAATTCAAGATAAAATCCCCGGGGATTTTTTTGTGAAATAGTCGCAAATTGTCATTTGCGCTAGTTTCTTCAATTCAGCACTTGAACCATTGACAGCCCCCCTCTTTTAAGGTATAGTTTCTGGCATTTAAACTTACTATGTTAGGATTCGGAAAAGGCAAAAACAGGCGGCTTTCTATTGATGAAATCGAGAAACATCAAGCAACAAGAAGACGTCATTCTGAGATGTTGGCTTATATGGGGCGTGGAAAAAGCCACGTAGATAAGTCTAGCGCTAGTACAAGAAAGCAGATCCTACTCGCAATTGGCGATATTATAGGCTCAGTTGCTGATAAACTTTCTGGCCCCAGTCGAAATAGGAGAAATGATGCCTCAAGGAGAGCATTTTTGAAACACATGACAACAGCTGTAGCTGTAGGGACAGCTTTCACAATCGCACCCGGCTTGAAACTGCTTGAAGAAAATTCTCAGAGAGATGAGGCAAATAAAAGGGCTGCAGAGATCTTAGCGACGCCTAAACCCGAAGGAATTATTCCTAAATCTTATCTGATACCCGAAGATGAAAGAACCGGAAATGACATCATTGTTTCAGTAAATCCTGTGCATTCTGTTGTCGGCTTAATGGGCTATGATTATGATTCTATATTTGAAAAATTTTTAGACCCTGTTTTGTCACCGCTTGCACCCGGAACTAATGTTCATGCAACTGCACCTATCGGCCAAAAAGATGAATTCCTGGATGAAGCCGTGGAAAGGTATCCAAATTTGAATTTTGTCGTGTACGAAATGCCAAACATGGACAATCTCGGCTACATGCAGGACATAGTTTTTTCTACCGGTAGTAAGGATGAAAATGGGAGATTTGTCCTCGCAAGTAGCAGCTTGGATAGCGGTCAATATGCAAGACTTCCGAAATATACTCCCCCCACTTTACCAACAATTAATGGTGCGCGGATAAAAAATCTGATTGTCGATCAGGGAGAAGTGAGAGACGCCATTGGCGCGGTTATTTTACTTGGGGACGAAATGTTGGATCGAGATTATCCCAAGGCTTTTAATGCGGTGAGAGTACCTGTAAAAACCGAGGGTGGAGATCTTTCTATAACCAGATTGCCCGATGGTGGAGTCGGATTAATTGTGGGGCCCGAAAATTTAACCGAGACTATTATCAATATGGCCAATGATGAAGCCGGAGAAACAAAATACAATGCTCATGTGAGGAGATTTTCAGGAGAAGAACCTGTAGGCACTTCCAAAATGCCCGGTCTCGAATTTCTTGAACTTCTGAAAAAAGCCAGAGCTTTGTATGAAAAATCCTTTGAGGTTGATCAAGTTATCATTATAGATGAAGCCAGAATCAAATCTCTTGGAAGTATGGGTGAGGCCGGTGTTCATGTAGACTTTAACGATATTAAGAAAAAATCATTTTTCCATAGCGACATGGTTGTTAAGACTGCCACCGATGCCAAAGGAAAACCTGTTGCATTCTGTACTCATAGTATTCAGAGCTCTGAAAGATCATATTTGAGGCGCGTACAGCATCAGTTTTCGCAGTTGGGATATGATGTTGTACAAGTGCCGGTTGGCTATTATCCCGCCACAAATTATGTGAATTCCCAGATGTTTACCCGCAATGGTGAAAAAGTAGCTATAGTTCCTCAATATGGATATCCTGAGGATGAAGATGCCGTAAGTGTCTATGAAAGCCGTGGATTCAAAGTTGTAAAGACTGATATGTCTAATCTGCGAGAAACCCCTAAGGAAGAGATTATGAATATCGGGTCTCTACACTGCAGAGCCGAGATATTGTCCTAGCTCTCAATTATGAGCGGCACTATCAGTGGCCTTCTTTCCAGTTTTTGGTGGGTAATTTTATCTACCGTTTGTCGGATGTATTTCTTTATGTCTCCACGGTTTGCGCCCGGGTTTTTGTCTAGAATCTTTTTGTATGAATCCTCTGCGAGTTTAGAGATTTCTTTGATTATTGCGTCCGATTCGCTCATGTAGATGAATCCTCTTGAGATTACATCGGGTGGTTTTGTAAGTTTCTTGGATTTTTTATTTATGTAAATCAAGACTACCAGGATTCCGTTTTGCGCCATTATCTGGCGCTCGACCTGTACCGCCGACCCGACCTGTCCTTCTCCCGATCCATCGATCAATATGTATTTTGTGTCTACTTTTTCTTTTGATTTGATCACCTTTCCTCTTTCCGCAAGTAGAACATCTCCATTTAGTAGCATTATTATGCGATCTTCCGGTATTCCGCACCTTTCCTCCGCGAGTCTAGCCAGACCCTTTCTCATGTAATATTCTCCATGAACGGGAACTAAATACTTAGGTTTTACATAATTTATCATTCTCACAAGCTCATCTTGCTTACCATGCCCTGATGTGTGAACGTCTTTCATTTCGTTATGAATGATGTCCGCCCCAAGAATTGTTAAGTTGTTTATGATTGTGTTTATCGCTATCTCGTTGCCAGGGATGGGGGAAGATGAAAGAATAATCGTATCGCCCTTCCTCACCTTTACGTGAGCGTGTTCACCTTTTGCCATGCGGCTTAGTGCTGAGACCGCTTCACCCTGAGATCCGGTTGTGAGAATCAATGTTTCTCGATCTGAGGTACTATTCTTGTAACGTCTTATGTTTTGGACCAGATCCTTTTTCAAATTGAGATATCCAAGACTGGCCGAGATATCTATATTGTTTTCCATACTTCTGCCACTAACGAAAATTTTCCTGTTATGTTTTTGAGCGGCATCTATAATTTGTTGGATTCTTCCGATTTGGCTTGAGAATGAAGCGATTATTATTCTACCTTTGCATTTTCCAACAACTTCATCTAAAGCGTGGCCAACCTCTCTCTCCGACATGCTATGCCCCGCTTTAAGAGAGTTTGTAGATTCACAAAATAGTGCGAGCACATTTTGCTTTCCCAGTTGTTCCATCTTGTTTGTTTCAGCTTTTGGCTGATTCCTGGCCGGAGTTTCATCAAACTTAAAGTCGCCTGTATGCACAACTTTTCCAACAGGTGTATCAACAACGACACCTACCGCATCAGGAATTGAATGAGCAACTCTAAAGAAAGAACATGCAAACTGTCCAAGTTTAATTGTTTCGTTGGGATTTATTGTGAGGAGTTTTGTTTGTTTCTCCTGTTTGAATTCTTCTGTACGCTTCTTTATAAGCCCAAGCGTGAGTTTTGTGCCATATACCGGAGGGAATCCGAGTTTTGGCAGTATGTATGGTATTCCTCCGATGTGGTCCAGGTGACCGTGAGTAATAACCACTCCTCTGATCCTGTTTTTGTTGTCCTCCAGATATGAAACATCCGGAATTACATAGTCTATTCCCATCAAATCCTCACTTGGAAATTCAAATCCCATGTCGATAATCATGATGTCGTTTTCGTACTCTAATGCCATCATGTTTTTTCCAACTTCGTTTAATCCTCCAAGTGGAATAACCTTGAGTTTTCCTTTCAGAATGACTGTTGGTTTTGGTTTTCTAACAGTTTGCTTAGTATAAGTTGGCTGTTGCCCTTTGTAGGAATTACTCCTTTGACTTCTGCTTTTGCCATGTTGGCCTTTTTGAGGCTGACCCTTTTGAGGTTGAGGTCTCTTGGGTTGTCCTTGTTGTCCTTGTCCTTGATTTTTTTGACCCTTGTTTTTGCTTTTTTTGTGAAAGCCCCCTTTTGATTGGGGTTTCTGTGATGAAGGCTCCGTACCTGAAGTGTCTCCAGAGAGTCTATTCATCCACGCGTCTAATTTGTCCATTTTCGTCTTTTAACTATTAATACTGTTGTTGACCGCTTAACATAACTAATTGTAACATGGTTGAGATAAATTAGCCACAACTTATGGATTTAAGAAGCAAAATCGGGATACTTGGATTTGGGATTGAGGGCAGAGCTATGTTCGATTATTTGTATAAGAAAGGGTATAAGAACCTGACTATTTGTGACCAAAATCTGAAACTTGGGGAAGATTTCCCAAAAGGTGTTTCTGTTAGTCTGGGCCCAAATTACCTGAATGACTTGAAAGAATTGGATATTATTTTTCGTTCACCGGGAATTCCATTCTTAAATTCCCAGATTCAATCTGCGAAAGCATTAGGTGTGGAGCTTACCAGTGCTACAAAGTATTTTATGGATATGTGCCCATGCCCTGTTATCGGAGTTACCGGTACCAAAGGGAAGGGAACTACGTGCAACTTGATCTATGAAATGCTTAAGAAGTCAGGCCTAAGCCCTTATTTGGGTGGAAACATTGGAAATCCACCAGTCGAATTCTTGGATAAATTAAAGGGTGACGATATTGTTGTATTGGAGTTGTCCAGTTTTCAACTACAGGACCTCGAAAAAAGTCCGCGTTATGGAGTTATTCTAAATACCACCAGTGATCATCTCGATTACCATGTAGATAGGGATGAATATTTGCATGCTAAAGAGAATCTCTTGACTCATCAGCATAAGGATTGTCTGGCGATTTTGAATAAGGACTATGAATATCATGGATTTTACAGCCAGTTGGTTAAGGGTAGGTTAAAGTGGGTTAGCGTTAAGGGCAAAGTGGATGGTGCGTATGTGAAAGGGGATAGCATTTATTGCGGTGATGAAAAAATTGCTGACGTTTCTGAAGTGAAGCTGGTTGGTTCTCATAATCTTGAGAATATTTTGC
>JAQBYK010000056.1 GCA_027622635.1 bacterium | reverse complement strand
AAATACGGATTCACCATCTCTTCTAACACGCCCCGCCACACGCCTTAAAACCCTAAAAAACTCATAAACCAAAGCAATTCTTTGATTATTGTCATGAGGAATATACCCTTGCGAAATCCTGACTCTATCAGCCAATTCTAAAACTTCTTCGCAAACAGACACAAAACTACCATCATCGAGCAGCCCATCGGGATCTTCAATTTCCGAAACTATATCTGATACAGAGATATGTGGTCCGTCACTACCGGAGTCCACACTAGCACCCATTGATTCCTTCATAACAAAACAAAAAAATAGGACCTACTATAGTATATTTATGCAGCAGATGTCAAGCCCTAACAGGTTTAGGCACGAAGGCTATTTATCGCTGCAATTCTATCTTCTGAACCGAAAATATAACTACCGGCTATAAGTACATTTGCACCCGCATCTCTACATATCTTAGCTGTTTCCCCATTTACGCCACCATCGATAGCAATCTCCTTATCAAATCCCATCTCCTTTAATTGTGCTATTTTCGGCATCATATCAGACATGAACTTTTGCCCTCCAAATCCGGGCTCAACCGTCATAATCAATACTTGCTGTACCAAATCTAAGACGTTTGTAATAGATTCAACTCCGGTTTTGGGCTTAATTGAAACACCGGCTTTCACGCCCAAGGCTAAGATTTTCTCTATTGTTCCACGTAAATCTTCACAAGCTTCTTCGTGAACAATGATAGTATCCCCGCCAGCCTTAACAAAATCCTCAAAAAAATCCCAGGGATGCTCGATCATAAGATGCACATCAATAGGTAACTCAGATTTTATCCACTTCATAATAGGTGCGCCAAAACTAATATTCGGCACAAAATGACCATCCATAACATCAAAATGGATACGTTCAGAGTAAGGCTCAACTTCGGCAATTTCTTCGCTCAGCTTGCCAAAATCAGCGGATAAAATTGATGGTGCAATCTCCAAATCCATTACATATCATTTAATTTTTGTACTCTCCTAGCATGTCGTTCTTCTGTATTTTCAAATCCGGTATTCATGAATTTAATAACAATCTTTTTCATATCGGGAACAGTTGTCAATCGCGCGCCTAGGCATAAAACATTGGCATTGTTATGCTTACGAGCTAACTCAGCCAACTCCTCGCTATTTGCCAAAGCCGCACGCACACCTTGCACTTTATTCGCGGCAATAGATACTCCAATCCCGCTTCCGCAAAGTAATATCCCAAAAGCTTCCGGGTGTTCCATGGCCTTTTCAGCTACTTCTCTCGCAACATCAGGATAGTCACATGGCTCATCGGTGAAACATCCCAAATCAGTTACATCAAATCCACTCTCCTTAAGAAATGGGACTAACTCCTTCTTGGCATTAAATCCTCCATGGTCAGAGCCAATAAATACAAGTTTCTTTTTTTCAGTCATAACATTGCTTTGGTTACAGATTTAGATTCGTGAACATTTTTTATAATTCTAGCAAGCAACGGTGCTACAGATAGAATTTTTAAACCCTTGAATTGTTTGATTTTTGGAATAGGAATAGTGTCAGAAACTACCACCTCCTTAAATCCGGCCTTCCTTAGTCTCTCGGCAGCAGGATCTGAAAATACTGCGTGTGTAGCGGCAAGATAAACATCCTTTGCCCCGCCCTTTTTAAGCGCCTCTATAGCAGCAGTTACGCTACCGGCCGTATCAATCATGTCATCATATATCACACAATTCTTGCCCTTAACATCACCAACTATATTGTGAACTTCCGCTTTATTATGGCTTGGTCTGGATTTATGAATAATGGCTAATTTTGCGCCAACCAGGTTGGCAAATTGTTTTGCATCTTTCGCTCCTCCGGCATCCGGCGAAACAACAACAAGATCTTTGATTTTTTTCTTCTTAAAATAGTTGGAAAAAAGTTTTTCGGTATTTACATTATCCACCGGATAATTAAAGAATCCTTGTTCCTGGTCACTATGCAACTTCATGGCAATCAGATGATCCGCACCCGCAGCGGAAATCAAATCCGCCACCAATTTCGCAGAGATTGGCTCTCTTGGACTTGCGACACGATCCTGCCTGGCATATGCATAATGTGGCATGACAACATGAATATTCCCTGCAAAAGAGCGCTTCAATGAATCCAATATTATAAAAAGCTCCATCAAATCTTCATTAACATTTTCGGAAGCAGTTTGAACAACAAAGACATTGCAACCTCTGATAGTTTCTTTCGGCTTTGCGTAAATCTCACCACAAGCAAAACGGGAAATGTTCATTTCACTAAGCTTGATCTTAAGATTTATGGCAATCAACTCAGCCAATTGAGGATGGGAAGTTCCGGAAAATAGTTTGAGAGGAAGTTTTGCCATAGATTTATTGTATCTACAACTATGATAGCACCATTTTGGATATTCTCAAATAGCCTGGCCCATACGATTCCACCATCTCCTCCACGCTTTCGCAAATTTTCATATTTGGCAAACATTCCATAACAGAAACATCAAACTTGTCATCCCCTCCAACAACAAAAATTTTTACATTCAGGTTTGGCTGACATATATTTTCCTTAATTTGTGCAATGGCAGCAATTACATCGTCATAATTCATCAAGACTACCGGAATCCTCCCACCAATCACAAACCCGACTGCAACACCAATGACATTTTGCCATCCTGTTCCCAAACAAAAACTGCGCTCAGCAAAGTACTGCAAAAACTCAGCAGACTCATCGCACTGTTGCCCACACAAAAAAACAATCTTACTATGTTTCTTTCCAGCCATAACTAATTTTTCTCTGGCACCTTTCTTCATACCAATTGCTCTAATTTAGGAATTACATAAGACATTTCTCCATCACTCAAAGAGGCATTGAGGTAACTGGCTTTTCTCTCGGCAAATTCAATACCCTTTCCTGCGATGGTATTACACCAGATACAAATTGGTTTTCTGGAAATAGCAGATGACTTATGAATTGCATTGGAAATTTCTTCAAAATCATGGCCATTGAGAACCTGTATAACACTCCACCCAAAAGCCTCAAATTTATCCTGAATTTTATCAACTTTTACTCCGGACTCAATATCCAAAATCGGATCATCTATGAACATAACAAGATTATCCAATTTATAATGAGCGGCACATAGCGCCGCCTCCCAAATTTGACCCTTCATAAGTTCATAATCACCAACAAGAGTGAATACCCGATTATTTTTTCTAGCAGTTTTAAGCGACAAAGCAAGTCCGGTAGCAACAGATAAACCTTGTCCGCCACCTGACAAAGTTGCAAATATTCCAGGAACTTTTATGTCAGGACAAGTCTTAAGCAAGGCTCCGGATTTTCCATAGTAAGAAAGTTCAGACTTATCAAAAAATCCAAGATCAGCCAAAATAGCATACTGTACAAGTACACTGTCACTCTTTGATAAGATCATATAATCCTGTCCATCCCAGCCCGGTTTAGCCGGATCAATTCTCATCTCCTTATAATACAAATTCACCAATATCTCCACTACGGACATAAGTGAACCAACATTGCCCTTTGAAGCGTCATAAAGAGCTGTCAAAGTATCGAGCCTAATTTGAGCTGCTTTTTTCTCCACGTTTGAAAATTCTAAATTTTAAATTGGAAATTGAGAATTGAAAATTGTCATTCTCTCTCGTCATCAGCATAAACATGCATGTATTCAGACTTATCATATTCGTGAAGTTCATCCGGATTAAAGAATCGCTTCACTTCGACCTCTGCAGCCTCAACCCCATCAGAAGCATGGATTACATTACAGCCCATACTCATAGCAAAATCGCCACGAATAGATCCAGCCTCGGCTTCGCGAGCCTTAGTTATTCCTGTGATTTTTCTAACAGTTTCAACAACTTCAAGTCCCTCCCAGCACATCGCGATCACCGGAGAACTTTGCATAAACTTCGCAACACCGGGGAAGAATGGCTTATCGGCAATATGTGCATAATGCTCACGCAAAACCGCTTCATCAAGAGACATCATCTTAATACCAACAAGCTTAAGACCCTTTTTCTCAAATCGTTCAGTTATGCTTCCGCAAAGCCCCCTCTGAATAGCATCGGGCTTAATCAAAACAAGCGTCTTTTCTTTTATTCCTTTATTCATAGTAGCGCCATTCTAGCGAAAGAGCGCTAACTAGACAAGCTCCAATTTTGCACCTTTTGTGAAGATTGTTCCTTTGGGGATATCGTTGTCACCAGCCAAAATAATCACCTTTCCTTTTAAAGTTTTTGGTTCTTTATCAAGAGCAGGTTCACCTTTTACCTTATTATCCACAAACAAATTTAGACTTTTTCCCGCAGGAATGACAACACTTCCATGGGTCAAATCAACTTTGATTTTCCTTTCCCTATCAACTTTGAAATTTTTGCTCAATTGTAAACCGGCACCGGTCACTTCCTGAATTTTACCGGTCTCCGTACCCAAAAATTCTCGAAACTTAGCATCTGTCATTGGAGGAATAGTCACCGTGGTTTCCTGAGCCTTATCTCCGGCTTCCTTGGCAGCGTCTTCTCTCATTGGCTTTAATTTTGACTCAACTTCATCAAATATTCCCTTCAATTTAGGGTGTTTTGATGCCAGTTTTTTTGCGGCTTCATATCCTCCCGCAAATCCACCAACTCCCAGTCCTCCCAAAAGGAAGGCAAATACGGGATTTTTCCCATTCAAAATATTATCCACCAAGCCTCCCGGCTCTGAACCAAAAAAATCAACCAGGATCGCTCCCATTGGATGAGCTTTAAGCTCCTCTAATCTGGTTTGTTGTGCCTTAGCAGTCTCTCCGGCCTTAGTAGCGGCAGCTTCATCAGCCTTGGCAGCAGTTTCTGCAGCTTTTACTTTTTCGATTTCTGAAGCAGAATGCGTATCATATAATTCTTGAAATCCACTTGGCATAGACAAATCAAGTGTTGGCTTGTCTCCGTCGAATCCAAGCCTGTAATTTAAAGAAAAAGCTTTTGATTTAAATTTATCAAAGGTCAATATGTGAGGATACTTTGCCTTAATTTTTTCATTATAAAGACCAATAGTTGCTACGGTAGCTATTTTTGAAAGTAGAACCGGAAACTCATCATCGGTAAAACTATAAGATTTGGAGAGAATATCTTTGAGCGCCTTCATATCTGCTTCGGAGAGTTTTTCCTCTACCGCCTTTTGAAAAGCTTCTTCACCGCCCAAAAAAACCAATCCATCTCCCAACTGATCAATATTTATTTCCCCACTTAATGATTTTCCTTTCAATATTTCCACAACATTTTCAAATTCTTTCCCAATCTTTGTCTTAACTTCTTCAAGCCCCTTAACAGTTCCAAGGCCAACCTTTGCCTTATCCAATTCGTGCTTTGTATCAGCTTCAACGATAACTGTAGCCGCTTTCGCAGCAGCATCAACTTCAGCAGGTGTTTCAGGTGCAGCAGCTGCAGCCTCACTCTCTGCTATCAATGCCTCACCATCCCTAGCCCAATCCTCGGGACTAATTTCAGTAGCATTTCCATGCCCATCATAAGACACTCCTTTTTCAGGATCATAATAATTTGAGTGACCTTCCGGATTTTCCGGTGATTTGTTGACGGACATTTTTTGTTTTTATTTTCATGCAATTATACCACGAAATCACACAACAAGCAAACATTGTGGTTCGGTTTAATCCATTCGGCTGGATTTGCTCAATCTACTTTTTCCTGTTCTGATCTCTGCCGCGGTAAAAGCTATACAATGTTTCCAGATTTTGTCTCGAAAAACAGTTAATCAAAAGTCGTGGTCAAAAAGCAAAAGCCAACCCCGTCAATACATCCCAGGGTACAAACCATAAAACCGAACACCGGCAAGGACCAAAGCAAACCCTTATCAATTCTTTATCGAAACCGACCACCAACAAAAACCAAAGCAAACCAAAGCCCATACGGGAGAAAACCAAGGCTCCGCTTAAAACTTCATCAAGTCCTCAAAACGCCCTTCATCCCCATATGGACCAATCGCTGCAACCTTCATCTTTCCCTCAACAAAAAGATCCTCGGCGACTCTACGAATATCGGCAACCGTTACGACATCCAATCTCTTCATAATCTCATCAGGATCAATTGCACCACCACGAAGAAGCTCATATTTTGCAAGCATATGGGCATACTCCTCACTATCCTCCAAATTTAAAATCATTTTTCCTTTTAGGAAAGATTTTGCCTTGGCCAACTCAGCCTCAGGCACATCTTCATCACGCACCTTTCGATATTCCTCAATCACACCGGACACAGCCTCATCCACACGCTTCAAATCAACGCCGGCATTAGTCACGATAGCTCCCCCATCATTATAATCATCAGTCGATGTATGAATGTAATAACTTAAACCCTTGGCCTCCCTAACTCCAAGAAACATCCTGGAACTCATGTTTCCTCCCAAAATAACCGACAAAAGTTTAAGCGCCCAATGATCTTTATGACCTTCACTCAAGCCGGGAAATCCAACCGCAATATGAGCCTGTTCGGTCTTTTTGTCTTTTAAAGAAACCCGACCGCCATTCTTATCATCAAGTGGTTTCCAGTCGTAAGCTTTTTTACTTTTATCCATCTTGAAATACTTCTTAACCAGGTCTACCGCGTCATCATTTTCAATATTTCCAACAAGAGCAATCACCGTATTATCTGAGGAATAAAGCTCCCCCTGATACTTCACAAAATCATCGTGATTCACAGACTTTATAAGTTCTTTGGTACCAATTTGATCCCATCCAAGTGGCTGATCCCCGAAAACAAGCCTCTCAAAATTCCAACCGATCTGGTACATTGGTGTATCCTGGTACATATTGTATTCCTCCAAAATAACACCTCTTTCCTTCTCAATTTCTTCCTGATCAAATTTTGCATTAATCAACATATCCGAAAGCACATCACAAGCAGTCTCAACATTTTCACTCGCAACCTTCACATAATAACCGGCATATTCCTTACCTGTAAAAGCGTTAAACTCGCCACCGATGGAATCAATGGCTTCCGACACTTCCTTGGTATTTTTGTATCTATCAGCACCTTTAAAAAACATGTGCTCCAAGAAATGTGAAATTCCTCGAATATCATTATGCTCATATCTGCTACCGGCACCAACCAAAACCAAAACCGTGACTGCCTTAGTCCCGTCCAGCTTTTGTGTAACAATTCGAAGTCCATTATCTAAGCTTGTCTTTCTAAACATTTGAAATAATTATATGATACAAGTCCTGTGAGCACACGGTGCGAACGCGAAGCGTGTAGCTTTGCCACCGCTAAGCTTATAAAAAGTCTACTATGAATTCAGTTCGTCCAAAAGAGATTTTCAATAAAATGACAATATTCGTTGTAGGAAGCGTACTTCTTGCCATCATATTAATCGTGAGACTTTTCCAAATTCAGGTATTAGATCACAACTACTATCAGGACATGGCAACTCGCTTACAATACGGCTTGGTAGAACTCCCAGCCCAACGCGGAGAAATTCTTATAAAAGACTATCACTCAAACGAAGAATTT
>JAQBYK010000055.1 GCA_027622635.1 bacterium | reverse complement strand
CTTCTTGGCGGGATCATTGTGGGGCCAATGGTGCTTGGGCTTGTAAGCCCGGATAGCGCGACTATAAAAGTACTTGCAGAGCTGGGAATATTCTTCTTGATGTTGCATTCGGGACTCGAAACTGATCCACACGAACTCTTTAAGGCCTCCAAAAAAGCCGCGCTTGTTGCTATAGGAGGAATGATTTTGCCGTTTTTTGGAGGGTTTATGGTCTCAAGAGCTTTCGGCCAAACATTGAACGAATCACTCTTCATAGCAATGGGGCTATCCATAACAGCAATCGCAATATCAGTCAGACTATTTAAGGATTACAAGATCACGAATACTTCCACAGCTCACATAACTATGGGAGCCGCAGTAATTAATGACATACTTGCGTTGATACTGTTTTCTATAATCTTAAGCATGGTAGAAACCGGCAATATAGAATTTTCAGCCATCTTATTTATGCTAATTAAAATAATACTATTTTTTGCAATTGTAATATTCGGAGGTTTGAAAAGTGCCAAATTTCTCAACAAATTTTTAGAGAAAAAAGGATTCACATTTTCGTTAATAGTCGCACTGGCACTGGGTTTACTAGCTGAAGCAATAGGATTGCACATGATAATCGGTGCATTCCTGGCCGGCTTATTTATTCGTGAAGAAATTATAGACGAGAAAACATTTAACAAAATTGAAGATCGCATCTATGGCTTAAGCTACAGTTTTCTTGGTCCAATTTTCTTTACCAGTTTAGCTTTCAGTTTGGATTTTACAGCTATAACAACCAGGCCGTGGTTTTTAATAGCAATTATATTAGTTGCAGTTCTTGGTAAAGTAATAGGATCCGGAGGAGCGGCTTTATTGCAAAAGATTCCATGGAAACAGGCCTTAATAATTGGGCTGGCAATGAATAGTCGTGGTGCTGTAGAGTTAATCATAGCCTCAATAGCACTAAAACAAGGAGTTATTGGACAGGACGTTTTTTCAATTTTAGTTATAATGGCATTCGCAACTACATTGTTCTCAATATTAGCCATGAAACCACTCAAAAAATATGCGAAATAAAATTCTGGTCCTACTTACACTCTTGATGTTTTTCTCACAAAGCACATATGCTGAAATGCTCTTATTTGTAAGTGATAGCTGTACCCATTGCAAAAATTTAGAAGAAGAGTTAAGGGCTAAAGACTATTTTGAACAATTAACGATCCTACGTTTTGAAATATCTAAGGATGATGATAATCGTCTTTTTTACCTGAAGAATGCAGAGGAACTTAATTATACGGGAGGACAGGTTCCTCTTCTTATTGACGAGGGTAAGTACTACGAGGGGTCTTCCCAAATCTTGCAATATCTTGAACAGTTTATTCCTAAAGATACCGACACAGATCTTACACCTGAGGATTCAATACAGCTAAACGAGATGTTAAAGGCGAGTACACTAATAGATGAATCTTCTCAAGATCCTCCTCCAAAAACTTCAAATAAAACAAAAATCATAGGTTTAATAGCAATCCTATTCGGACTTACTATTTTTGGAACAATTATATGGAGGGCAAGGAAGAAACGCTAGAGTAAGGCTATCAGTCTACTCAAAAGGAATTTCAACTTCATCACCATAGGCGGGGATATTTACATCCTTGTATCCATTTTCACCTAATGCTCCATGGAAAGCTTCCAGCTGAGTTTGTTCGCCATGCACCAAAAAGATTTTCTTAAGTCCTTTGACACGCCCAATATAGTCAAGCAAATCACTTCTGTCAGCGTGCCCGGAAAAAGCATCCATAACATAAACATTTGCCTTAACCTTATAAGGATCACCAAATATATTTACTTCTTTGTCGCCATTTACAAGCTTCCTGCCGAGCGTATGCTCAGCCTGATATCCAACGATAAGCACAGTGTTTTTAGGATCTTCCAGATTATTCTTTAAGTGATGCAAAATACGCCCATGCTCACACATTCCCGAAGCGGAAATTATAACCATGGGTCCGGGTTTTTCATTTAAACTCTTCGATTCCTCTACACTGCGGGTATATTTCAATTCGTCAAAGCCAAATGGATTATGGTCTTTTTGTGTAAATTCCTGATTTGTCTCTTTATCAAAACACTCCGGATGAGCACGGAAAACTTCAGTAAGATTGCCGGCCAAAGGACTGTCAACATAAATAGGAATTTCCGGCACAAGCTTTTTGTGATGCAAAAGATGCAAATGATACACAACTTCCTGAGCTCTCTCTAACGCAAAAGCGGGGATAACAAGCTTTCCACCATTTTTACAAACTTCATTGACTACAACAGCAAGATCAGCCTCAATTGTTTGAAGACGAGCATGTAAACGATTACCATAAGTACATTCAGAGATAAGTATTTCAGTTTCAGGAATAGGTTGAGGGTCTCGCAAAATAGGTAAACCCCTTCTACCTAAATCACCTGTAAAACAAAATTGCAGGACTTTATCGCTCTTAGGATCCTTAAAAGTAATATGAACAAGCGCAGATCCCAGGATGTGTCCGGCGTCATGGAAAGACACTGTAACACCATCTGCAACAATAAATTTCTGATCATAATTCACAGCGTGAAATTGTTGCAAAACTTTCTCAGCATCTGCTGAAACATAAAGTGGCTCGGGTATGTCCTCCCTCTTTTTCTTTTTTCTCTTCATTAAATACTCAATTTCTCGCTCCTGTATAAAAGCGCTATCCATAAGCATAAAATTACACAGATCACGAGTAGCATGAGTGCAATATATAGGACCTTCATATCCATTTTTTGAGAGAATAGGCAAGTCTCCACTATGGTCCATATGAGCATGGGAAAGGATCACCGCGTCCAACTCCTTGGGATCAAACAACAAATTTCTGTTTTTTTGGTCCGACTCTTCTCGATGCCCTTGAAACATACCGCAATCCAGAAGGATTTTTTTGTTATTAAAGGTGATTAAATGCTTTGAGCCGGTGACCTCACCAGCCGCACCACAAAATTTTATTTTCATAAGGGAATTATAGCATAGATTATGAGGACAATCTAATATTCAACCACACCAGCCCTGATCTGTTTCTTTAATTCGTCACTATAATCACCATACAAAAGGAAATCTTCAGTCCAGGCAGATCTTTCCTCTTCATTCATAAGGCGACTTTGAGAATGATCGCTTTTCATGGGAAAGAGATAAACTTTGGTTCGTAGCCCCTCGCCATCATCGTCATCATCCAATACTATTCCGATTGCTAATTCTTCTTGCGTCATTATCGACCAATACTGATCAAAGACAAAATTGCCAAGAGAATAAAAAATAAATTTGCCCTTATAAATTTCAAAATTCTCCACAACATGAGGATGGTGGCCAATAACAAAATCAGCTCCTGCATCAATAAAAGCATGGCCCGGCTCAACCTGAGTACTATAATCGGCCCTTTGTTTATATTCTATTCCCCAATGAACGGAAACTATCAAATAGTCGCTGGTTTTTTTCACCTGGCTAATCAACTTCAGCGCGGCATCATCATCAAGCTTGTGAGTAATATCCTGAAAACACAGAAAGGCCACTTTCTTATCACCTACCCATTTATAACTTACACTTAAAGGATCTACTTCACTCGGGTGGCCACACCAGGAAAGACCGGCTTTATTTAGGGCGGAAATTGTAGTGTCTCTGCCCTCCCATCCTTGGTCAACAGCATGATTGTTGGCAATTGATAACAGGTTAAATCCAACATTTTTCAAGAATGGCGCGATGTCTTCATTAAACGCAAAGGACATTGCTGTTCCTCCTTTCTTTCCAACCCCCTTTATAGGCCCCTCAAGATTAGCGTGTACGATGTCGGCACCTTCAAAAAATCGACCTTCATATCCTCTTACATTTTCAAAGACATAGCCTTTACTTCCGGCTTTATCCATCAAAGTGCGGACATATCTTCCCAGCATAATGTCACCAAAAGCCAAGATTGTCAGATCCCGATCCTGGGAGAGAGCATCTCCTTCCCGGAAGATAAAAGTCTCACCCGAGAATTCAACTTCTTCAGCGCCAAATTCCTCCAAATACTTCATAACAGTAAAAACCACTGGACGACTATCTACGTCCATCTGCGCAATTCCATTAAAATCAAAATTTTCAAAAACATTTTTTGTTAATTCCATGTGAAATTCGCGAACCAAAAATGGCATTTCTTGCGAGAAGGCAGTTGCTCCTAACAAGAAAACACCATCATCATTAATCTCTGAAAGGTGTTTCGCAAATATCTCCAAATCTTCAGTCTTTGGAGAATCTTTCAAAACAATAGGTACAATCCTTGCCTCCGGAAAAAATTTCTTAACGAAAGCAGCAAGGACACTGATTGATTTCTCTTCATGAAAAGCCCAAAAGGATGTGCCCAATTTGAGTTCATCAAAAGCAAGAATCTCTTCCTGAAGTTCATCGTTTATCTTAAGCACACCAAAATCGGTTTCATAGTCATGTTCAGAAAATCCGATACGGTAACGCCCTCCACGACTGTGATTTTCGCCCAGAATAATGAAAGTTTCTATATCCTTAGTTTTAGATAAATTGCTGAAAAAATTTGCCAACTCTTTTAAGTTACCTGAAGAAGGAGACACAATCGCAGCAATAATGTCGGCATCCGGGTCCACAACAGCCTCATTTTCAAGCTCTAGCATTCTAAATGCATCATTTACGAGTAGTTCACCTGTATTTATTTGCCACACAAAATAACCGGAAGCGAGAAGTCCAAGGGCTAAAGTCCATCTATTCATAAGCTAGGCATTAAGCATGCTATCTAATTTGTCAGTTGCATCTAAGGCCTTTAGGTCATCGAAGCTTCCTATATGGTGGTCATTGATGAAAACTTGAGGGGTGTCATTTCTGTCACCGGATTTCACTTTCATTTCAGCTGCCATTTCGTCATCGTTATCAACAACTTTTTCATCAAAATTAATCTTTTTCTCATCAAGCCAAGCCTTACAATTTTTTGAATATGGACAATAAGTTTTTGTATAAATAATTACATTTGCCATGTTTTTTTTGTTATTTTTACAGGATTTCATGATACTCTTTTCAATGGATAACACAAATACTATGCAAAACGGAAAAATCGAAATATACACAGATGGTAGTTGTATCGGGAATCCCGGACCGGGAGGCTGGGCAGCAATAATTCTTTTCGCGGGCAAGGAAATAGAAATATCCGGACATGAAAAGGACACTACAAATAATCGCATGGAAATGACGGCTATAATAGAAGCCCTGGAGTGGATCAGGAAAAAATCAAGATTATCCGATGAGGATCTTCAGAATCAAAAGATAGAGATTTACAGTGATTCAAATCTTATAATCCAGACCATGAATCAGGGATGGAAAAAGAAAGCCAACACCGACTTGTGGGCGGAAGTAGATCGCTTAAGAGCCTGGTTGAACATTGAGTGGACATGGGTAAAAGCGCATCATACGAACAAATACAACAACAAAGCTGACGAGCTCGCTTTAAGTGAAGCTCAAAAAGTCTCCAAAAACTAAGTCAACTTTTCAGCAATCTTTTCTTTTGCCTGAAAACCAATCGCTTCATCAACTACCTCACCATTTTTAAAGAATTTCAAACTTGGGATGCTTTGAATGCCATATTTTTGAGCACTGTCGGGAGCCTCATCTATATTACATTTACCGATTTTCCACTTACCTTTGTATTCATCGGCAAGTTCTTCAATTGCGGGAGCCATCATTTTACATGGGCCACACCACTCGGCAAAAAAATCCACTAAAACCGGCAAGTCCGATTTAAGAACTTCCTCTTCAAAGTTATCGTCTGTAAATGTTATTTCTGACATGGGGATATTTTAAGTTTTAATGACACAATACTAGCGAAACCTTACAATTATTTCAACTCGGCTCTATTCATTATATCCATTGCTTGCTTTTGCCATTCTTTTACATCTGAGGCAGCAGCCTTACCACAAAAAGATTTTCGCAAAATTCTCAGATAAGGCAATTTTCGAATAGCATATTGATAAGGAGAATGTTTAAGCTCCCGCTTGTCTTTGTAACAGGGATCTTTAGCGAAACGCAGATTAACGAGGGACTGATCAATTTCACGAGTTTTATCCTCTATTTTATCATTGGGTGAACCCTTTTCCATAATGATCTTAAAGAAGAAAGTTTCATGTTTAGGGGAAATACCGTCCTCGGAGGTTTTTCCTCCCTGCTCCCATCGCGGCAAAATTGAAAAAGCTACAATATTCTTATCCGGAATCGCATACATAACCCAACGGATGTAACTACTTGCAACAGTAGGATCTTTCGCAATCCCAAAAAATGTATTGTAATCGTCAACCATATCTCCAAGAAGCTTTACCTTTTCGGCAAAAACAGCATCCTCAAACATAAACTCAGTTACACGGGCGGCCATTTCACTATCCATCTTTTTGATGTCATGTAGGCTAACGGATTTACCGCCTTTCATCTTGTAAGCCAGCTTCAGCAAAGTAGCGGCATGAAATTCCACAAAAGCCTGTTTCAGAACATCGTTGACAATGGTTTCATACATGCCACCTAACAATGTCTCCATTTTCTCCTGAAAAAACTCATAATCATTTCCAAGTTGAGAAAAGAAAAGAGTTAGCCCATCATCCATCACTATCTTTAGGGTATATTCATCCTCATCAAACTCATAGAAGTTCACGAAGTGAAAATGCACACTAAACGCATCCTGATTTGTTGGTACTATTACCAGACTGCTTTCATATAAACGAAATTTTGCGTGTCCTTTGTTTATTGGCTTGGCGAACTTGCTTATCCTCTGGAAATTCCCCTCAAATTCGGCTTTAAGCTTGCCTCCCTTCATAAACAAACCATCCATCAAAAATTCATTACGAGATTTATATAGATCTACCACAAGTTGCTCAAAAAGATTGCCGGCATCTGAAAGCGTGTATTTTTCCTTGTTGAATGTGATGAAATATATTCTTTCATTTCGATGGTAAAACTCCTTTATCTCGGAAAAATTCATTAACTCGCCTTTATCTGTGGCACCTTTTCCCTTGAGGCGAAATCCTTTTGCATAGATAATAATCTCACCTTCTTTATCAAGGATAGTTTTGTTGGAAAAGTTCGATTTTTGGAAACGTAAGTTATACGAGACCTCCATAAGGTTGATTAAAGAAGATGGCTATTTGATAATGAAAAGAAATTAACCGTAGAAATTAACTGACAGCACTTTAGACTCACAAATTAGCTTTGTAAAGGGAATTTACACAAGTTCCTCTAATTTTTCTATCGCTTCATCCAGAGTCCCAAGCCTGACAAATGCAGATGTTGCATTGAGTTGTTGTCTCAAGTACCGAGTAAAATCCACAACACTTTGATCCATTGTTACGGCAACCAAATTTTCAAATTTTGCAAAGGTTGCATCTTTGATGTTAACGGGAAGAATCATCATTCCTCTACTATCTCTCCATGATGGTGCCTCCGCCCTAAGTTGTTGCAGAAATCCTAATAAATTACGTTTGGCCTGTAGAGCTAATTCTCGTTTTTGCTCTTGGATGGCCAGTTCCCTTTGTCTTTCAACTTCAAGATGCCTATTTTTTATAGAAGTCATTACTGCATTTTTGGATCCTGCTCTTGCATCCAGGCTTAA
>JAQBYK010000054.1 GCA_027622635.1 bacterium | reverse complement strand
AGTTCGTGTTGAAGATATGATTCTCGTAACAAAAGGTGACAATAAAGTACTAACAAAAATCCCAAAAACCCTAAAAAGCTGCATTTTGTAGGGGTTGTCAATCATTGAAGCTCCACAAGTGCTACATTTTACTCTAAAATTCAATATATGTGCGGAATTTTTGCATACTCGGGACCAAGAAATAATGCACCACTACTGGTAGTGGAAGGACTTAAGTGCCTGGAATATAGAGGCTACGATTCCTGGGGAGTTGCATATCAAGCAAAAGGCGATATAAAGATCTACAAAAAAGTAGGGAAAATCGGTGATTTCAAGGCAAAAGATCACAAATTTGAAACGTCAAGTTTAGCCATAGGACATTCAAGATGGGCCACACATGGTGGAGTAAACAGGGTAAACGCTCACCCACATTTCAGCGAAAACAAAGAAATTGTACTTGTTCACAATGGTATATTTGAAAACTACTTAGATACAAAAAAATTCCTGGAAAAAAAGGGGCATAAATTCATTTCAAAAACAGACACCGAGGTTATTGCACATTTAATTGAAGAACATGCCAAAACTCACAGTTTCGAAGACAGCGTCAAAATGGCTATTAAAGAGATAGAAGGCAGATACGCAATCGTAGTAATCAAAGAAGATGAAAATAAGATAATCGCAGCAAGAAAGGGATCTCCACTCATAATAGGTGTAGGAAAAAATGAATTCTTCATAGCCTCAGACATCCCAGCATTTCTAAAATACACAAACAAGGTCATATATCTCGACGACAATCAAATTTGTACTGTTGAAAACAAAAAAATAAGCTTCTTTGACAATATTAAGGAAGAAGAAGTCAAAAAACGTATCATCGAAATAGAATGGGACATCGAAAGCGCAGAAAAAGGAGAACATCCACACTTCATGATTAAAGAAATAATTGAACAAAAGGACACACTTAATCGAGCAATAAACCAGGATCCAAAAGTCATTGAACAAGTTGCAAAAGAGATAAAAAAGGCATTTGGAACCTATTTTATAGGATGTGGAACAGCCGGAAAAGTAGCACTCGTTGGAGAATACCTTTTTGCAAAAATCTCAAAAAAACACATTAATTTCGCGTTTGGATCTGAATTCCCATATCACAGACAATTCCTCACAAATAAAACACTTCTAATAGCCGTATCTCAATCGGGCGAAACGGCAGACACCTTAGAAGCCATTGAAATTGCAAAAGAAAAAGGGGTCAAGATTGTTTCAATTGTAAACGTTGAAAGCTCTACAATGGCAAGAATTTCAGACATAGTTATACCCTTAAAAGCCGGACCAGAAAAAGCGGTGGCATCAACAAAAGCTACAACTTCACAACTAGCCATTTTGACACTACTCGCATATGCCTGCAACGGAGGAATTTTGGAAGGAAAACACCTGTTAATCAATGCTGCCAGCCAAATAAACGACATGATAAATCCTAGATATGAGGATCACATAATGAAATTAGCTCGAAAAATAAAAAACGTTGAATCAATGTACATCATTGGAAGAGGTATGAATTACCCAATCGCACTGGAGGCAGCCATAAAATTACAAGAAGTGTCCTACATCCACGCAGAAGGATTCGCAGGTGGAGAGCTTAAACATGGACCCATAGCGCTAATATCAAAAGACACACCTGTAATAGCCCTAGTCGCTAATGATGACTGCAAGAATGAAATCATATCAAACGCCACAGAAGTGAAGGCTCGTGGTGGTTATATCATTGGTGTTTCCCCTGAAAATCACGAAGTATTCGATTATTGGATTCGCGTACCGGATGCGGGAAATGCCTCTCCTATCCTTAATATAATACCAATTCAAATTCTCGCATATCAACTTGCAGTCCTCCGGAAAAACAACCCCGACATGCCTCGCAATCTTGCAAAAAGTGTGACGGTAAAATAGTTTTTCTTACCATTTCCTTACCCTAAACTATTGCTTTTGAAGTCATTTTAAGCTATAATATTACAATAATTTAAATAAAAACAAAAATATGAAAACAAAATTATTCAAAATCCTAAATCCATTTAGGAATACCCACACACTTTGTTATGACGTTGATAAAGGGCCTGGAGGAGCCGATGATATTGGACCACAAAGAGAACCTGAAGCTGAAAGCCAAAGACCAGATGCCGGTCCGGAAGCTACTGCTCCTGTAGCTGACAAACCTGGAAAGGTTGAGGACGCACCAAAAGCAGGACTCGCTTTACCAGATGCCCCAAAAGGTGCAAAAGGTGAAAGACTAGCAAAGGCAGACAAAGCATATAAAGAAAAATTTAAAGCCTTAAGAGAATCTGTAAGAAAAGATCTTGACGGATTTGATGATTCAGTAGCCTTAACAAGGCTACAAGACAGTGTGGATTCAGACTTACACATCAAAAGAGTCAAAGGAAGAAAAACGTGGGTAGAAGGAACTAAAAGAGTAACTTATCTACGAGACAAAACTGATAGATTAATGCTTCAAATCTTATTCAAGAAACTTGCAAAAAATCCAAAATACAAAAGTATCGATCCAAAATGGTTAGATGGAATAAAAGGAACAAAAACTAGTTCAGCATTAAGAAAATTTCAAAAAATCGCCGGATTGAGAGTAGACGGAGTATTCGGACCAAAAACACTCGCCGCGCTTAAGGCGGCAGTAAACGAAAAACCTGGAGAACAAGAACCGGGTAAACCAGGTGAACAAGAACCAGGCAAACCTACTGAACAAGAGCCCGGTAAACCCGCTGAACAAGAGCCCGGTAAACCCGCTGAACAAGAACCAGGTAAACCTAAAGAACAAGAACCGGGCAAACCTGCCGAGCAAGAACCGGGCAAACCTGGTGAACAAGAACCAGGTAAACCTGGCGAACAAGAACCGGGCAAACCTGGTGAACAAGAACCGGGCACACCTGCCGAGCAAGAACCGGGCAAACCTGGTGAACAAGAACCCGGTAAACCTAAAGAACAAGAGCCAGGCAAACCAGGCGAACAAGAACCAGGCAAACCTGCTGAACAAGAACCAGGCAAACCCGCTGAACAAGAACCCGGTAAACCTACTGAACAAGAACCGGGCAAACCTACTGAACAAGAACCAGGTAAACCCGCTGAACAAGAACCAGGCAAACCTAAAGAACAAGAACCAGGCAAACCCGCTGAACAAGAGCCCGGTAAACCCGCTGAACAAGAACCAGGCAAACCTAAAGAACAGGAACCGGCTAAACCTGCTGAACAAGCACCAGCTAAACCAGCTGAACAAGCACCAGCTAAACCAGCTGAAGCTGTACCTCTACCGGCAGAAGCAACTCCAACTCAACCAAAACCTGAGGAAGCTGTACCTCCACCGGCAGCGGCAACTCCAGATTCTGGTACATTAGAATAATCAGGAGTTGCGGTTGAACACTAAATACACAATCCTAACAGATTGAATCTTGAGCAAACAACCAAAAGAAAACCAACAAGAAGAAGAAAACGAACAAGCACCAGACTCCTTTTCAATAAAGTTAGATGAAATACAAGACTATTTAAGACAAGAGCTACCGGAAACAGATGACAAAGATAACAAAATCTTAGTTTATCAAAGAACTATCCTAAAGTATGAAACTTTAAGACAAAACGCAAATCCAACACAAAAGGAACAATTAGATAGAATCATTCAGCATCTTCAAAAAAGAGTAGCAATCCTCCAAAAATTTCAAACCGAAAGAAAAGAAGAGCTTCCACAATCCCCCACACAATCTCCCGAAATAACATGGAGTGACGACAAATACGACATTTACCTAATCAATCTTCAGCGCAAACTACCGGATGTAGCAGCTGATTTTTCAGCTGAAATAGAGGCAAGTCTAAATATAGGATCAAGCCATGCTGAAAACCTTCAAATAAAAATTGACCTATACTCAAAATTGATTACAGGAATTAATCGTGTCCTTTTGTCAGAAACAAAATATGTGGAAAAACTCACAGAAAAGATGGGTCACTTGAAAGAAAATAGTGAAGAATGGAAAACTGTCAGAAAAGAAAAAAATGTAGCCTATCAAAGAGCAAAAACAGCCAAAAGATTCATGAAGCAATTAGCAATGGCCAGAGAAGGAATGCAAACATCAATAGAAGCATACGAAAGATTTGAAAAAGAACGTCCATATATTGAAAAGCAATTACTGGAAAAAATAGCATCCGGAGAAATTGTTGTATTTAAAAATGCTCCCTATGTCTTGTATGTAAATAAAATAGAATCAGAACAATACATCGTAGTCTTCAAATATGATGAAACAAAAAAATCACTGGCATTAAAAGAATTCAATCTGGTTTCAACCGGAAGTAGCAAAAGATACGCCAATAAAGGAAAAGGGAAATCACCTTCAATGACAGCATACCTGGCAAACACAGTTAACCCAAGAAAAGGGAGTAGAGTGCATAAATCAGAATTCACGCAGTATTACGGATCTGAGCAACAAGAGGAAGATGAACTGCAGTACAAAGTCTTCAATGAAGCATATTACAACGAAGACAAGGGCGAATGGAGATTTTTCGCATACTTTTTGCATCCAACAAAAGAAAAAGAGGAAAAACATTTCGGAAGCCCGGCTTCAATGGGATGTACAAGAGCGCCAAGATATCTAATCAGGCATGTTATGGACATGTACAATCGGATGCTTGTTAGGGAAAAAACAAACAATCCAGACAAAGCAGAAGAAATCGATCAATTTCTTGCAAGATTCAATGACCCAAAAGACAAAGGAGAGCAAGAAGTTCATAGAATTATGGGAAATCATTTTGGGATTCCAATAGTTTTAAACGACCCGGTCAAAGATAGCATGGACACAGAATTGGAAAGATATGAAAAAAGCAAAGAAAACCTGGGAAAGATGGAATCAAGTGAAAAAATAAAACTTTACGAAGGATATCTCAGAAGATTTTTAGAAATTCATAAACTGGCATCTCAAACAGTAACTGATGTAGAGGAAAAACTGGCAAATCTCAAAGGTACAAGAGTGCCCGTATGGATAAAAACAGATCTCAAAAGAGCACTAAAACTTTACAAAAAATATGAAAGAAGTTCAAAAAAATGGATAGACGAAATGAGAAAAAAAATTGCCATTGAAAAAGCACCAAAAGTAATTGATCTAAATCTGGTTGTAGAGAATTACGAAAAAGATGAGGAAGGATTGTCAAATATGAATAAGGATGAACAAATCGCCCTATACGAGAAATATTTAAATCACTTTTTAGAAATTCAAAGCAAAGATATTCGCATACCATATAAAAAGAAAGCTTCACAATGGATTACTTTTCTTAGAGCAAAAATTGAAAAGACAAAGAGAAAATGAACGAAATACCTAGATTATATGGTATAATTTATCTAGATAAGATTCTTTTCAATGTATACAAAAAACACCAAAATAGTTTGCACCCTCGGTCCGGCCAGTGACTCTGTAAATGAAATCACCAAATTGATAAATGCCGGCATGAATGTTGCAAGGCTTAATTTTTCGCATGGTACTCATGATAATCATGCCAAAATTATTCAGAATATTCATAAAGCTGAAAAACTCACCGGCAAAAGGATCGGCATACTTCAGGATCTCCAAGGACCCAAAATTCGTATAGGAGCCATGCCTAAAGAAGGAATAAAATTAAAGGAAAACAAAGAGTTTGTGCTTACAACAAACAAGATTACAGGAAAAGAAGAAGGGGGAAACATCACAATACCCATCAATTATAAAAATATAATCAAAGACGTAAAAAAAGACGATATCATTCTTATAGATGACGGTTTAATTGAAGTACGCATTCTTAAAGTAAGCAAGACTCAAATTTACTGCAAAACTAAAACAGGTGGACTAGTGACAAGTAGTCGCGGAATCAACCTACCTACCTCCTCAATTTCAAAACCTACAATTACTTTAAAAGATAAAAAAGATTTGGCATTTGGCTTAAAGCATAATGTGGATTTTGTAGCTTTATCATTCGTAAAATCTGACAAGGACATCAATGATTTAAGAAAAATGATTCATAAACAGAAAAAAGATACCGCAATTATTGCTAAAGTTGAGAGACATGAAGCTGTCAAAAACCTCAAAAAAATAATCCGTGCTTCAGATGGAGTTATGGTGGCAAGAGGTGATCTTGGTGCGGATATAAAGGCGGAACAAGTTCCAATTGTTCAAAAGAGAATGATCGCACTGGCAAACGCATACGGCAAACCCGTAATTACTGCTACTCAAGTACTGGACTCTATGATAAAAAAATCTCGAGCAACAAGGGCGGAGATTTCAGATGCCGCAAACGCCGTTTTTGATCACACCGATGCCATTATGCTCTCTAATGAGAGTGCCGTTGGAAAATATCCGATTCACGCTGCAACAACACTTAGCAAAGTCGCATCTGCAGTGGAGAAAGAAATGCAAAAATACGAAGAATTAAGATATGACATTCCACACCAGAACAAAAAATATCTAAGCTCCCTAAATGCGACCTGTTTAAATGGCTGCGAATTGGCAATAGACACAAAAGCCGATTTCCTAGTTGTCTACACGACAGATGGATATACTGCAAGACAAATCGCAAAACACAGACATTTTACAAAAGTCATCACTGTAACAAACAGTGAAAAAACGGCAAGAGAACTCACATTAGTCTGGGGACTGAACACTATTTTAGTTCACAAAATACCCAAGAGCTCAAAGGATAAAGTGAACAAAATCATTCAATTTCTTAAAAAAAATAAAGTCATCAAGAAAGGAAATAAAATCGTCTTGGTTTGTAATGCGAGTAAACAAGAAAAATTAATTACTACACTCAAAATATGAGAATACTGGGAATAGACCCGGGGACTGCAACAACCGGATTCAGCATACTCGAAAGTGAAAAAGGGAAAGTAAAACTTCTGGACTACGGCTGCATACGAACCAAAGCAGGCCTAAAACAAAATATCCGCCTGGATCAAATAGCAAAAGACATAACTACACTAATAAAAAAGTGGAAACCCGCTAAAGCATCAATCGAGAAATTATTCTTCTCAAACAACGCAAAAACAGCAATGACGGTGGCCGAAGCACGCGGAGTAATAATCCAAAAATGCACAGAAAATGGACTGGGCATTGAGCAATACACTCCCAACGAAATAAAACTGGCAGTTTGTGGCTACGGCAAAGCTGACAAAAAAATGATTCAAGATATGGTTAAAATTATTTTAGGACTCACTCAAACGCCCAAACCGGACGATGCAGCAGATGCAATAGCTGCAGCAATCTGCCTGGCAAACACAATAAAACCATGAATAAATACCTCGCACCACTTTGGCTGATAATAATACTTGGAACAGTTTTTCTATCTATCCACTTTTTCAAACCATCCGCTCATCCGGAAAATGAAGATATTCCAAAAATTGAGACCTTAAACGAGATAATTGTAAAAGAAAAGCCGATAGATACAACTGAACAAGAAAAGAGTTTTGACCAGTATATAGCAGCCGGAGATGATTATTATTCAAAAGGGATCTTCAAGGAAGCAGTCGACAATTACGAAAACGCAAGCATCATAAATCCTGATTCGTTGGAAGTTTTAGCAAAACTAGGTGAAGCATCCCTCAAAAACAACCAACCTGACAAAGCGCGAGA
>JAQBYK010000053.1 GCA_027622635.1 bacterium | reverse complement strand
TCCTTCCCAAATAATTCAATATTGGAAACATTAATCTAGCCCTGTATTTGTCATATACTTCATCTGAAGTGAGTTTTTTTGAAGAAACCAGACCGGAATTGATCAAAACTTCCTTAGAAATACCCTTTTTTAGAAGAAGCGGATAAAGCTCATCATATTTATCAGGAGCAAATCCAATCCTAAACTCCTTTATAGTTTCATCATTAAGCCCACGCTTATGTAAATACTCCAATACTTTCTTTCCATCATCAGTCTTATATAATTGTTTCTCAAAAAATTCAGTCGCAAGCTCATGAGCCTTATAATAATCATCTTTTTCGCTCTTTGTAGCCTTTTTCTGATATTTAGAAAGATCAGCCTTTATACCGGCACGATCCGAAAGTAATTCAAGAGATTCTACAAATGTAATTCCCTCAATTTCCTGAATAAAAGTAAAAATATCTCCACCCTTATTACACCCAAAACAATGACAAATTTGTTTTTCAGGACTAACAATAAAACTCGACGTTTTTTCACTATGAAAAGGACAAAGCCCTTTTAAATTTCTGCCCGCCTTCTTTAATTGTACATATTGAGAAACAACGTCCTCAATGGTCAACCTACTCTTTATATCATCAACTAAATCCGCCATAGTAACGAATTTATACTGGAAATCCACCAATGCGTAAACACCTTTTAGAAGAATTACAATTTCCTTCTTCCCCGCGGAACAAGTACAAGAGCGATCGCCAAAAGTAGCATCAAAACCGCAAGACTGATAATCATAAAGAATTTCTGTTGGCTGCTAACAAGAAGTACTGCGGTAATGCCAAAAAAGGCTGTAATAAATAAATAAAGAATAACTACCTGTCTCTCTGAAAACCCAATATCCATCAATCTATGGTGAAGATGTTTAAGATCCCCTTTCCAAAACTTCTGCCCTGAGAATATTCTTCTCAAAACTACCCAAATCATATCCAAAATAGGTATGCCCAACACCAAAAAAGCAGTTGCGACTTTCCCTCCGGAAAATATAGCTAAAGTGGCTATTACAAAGCCAAGAAAGGTACTTCCGGTATCCCCCATCAAAATTTTGGGTTTAGGGAAATCGAATATAAGAAAAGCTAAACCGGTCATTGACAAAATCAGCGCAATTGTCGCAACACCAACTTGTGAACTTATATCAGCGTGAAGGGTTGGATTAATACTTAGCAAAAATATTGTCATGCCGGATACAAAAGCCACACCACTTGTAAGTCCACTAACTCCATCCACAAAATTCATTACATTGACGATAGTCATTACCCAAAGCACAGTAAAAATCGCACTCAGAACCAAAACACCTCCAACAACAACACCGGAAAAATTCAATACCCCAAAAAAAGGGAAATTAATCGAATAAATCCCTATTCCACTAAAGACCAAGACCAAAGCAGCAAGTAGCTGCACAAACAGCCGCACAAAAGGACTAATCCCAAGCAAATCATCCAAAAACCCCAAAATCGCAATCAAAGTTGCCCCGATAAGCAGTCCAATTACAGCCTTTGTTATAGGCACAAAAAGAATAACCGCAATCAGAAAAGACAAAAATATCACCAAGCCACCATAATAAGGTATTGATTTGCGTGTAAGTCCATATCGATGAGGCCTATCCATCAAACCCCAGCTGGGAAACATTCTCAGAGCAAATAAAGCCAACAAGAAAGTCAACAAAAAGGACGACACCGCAACCCACCAATATTGAGCTAAGACATTTTGAAAATCCATAAGTGCTTAAGATTTTAACATAAACTACAATATCATTTTCCTATATTTTACCCCAGCCCCAAAATCCTCCAACACACCGACCAATTTGCCCTTATGAAAAGCCATGACCGGCACATTGTGTTCTATTTTTTTGTTCTCAAGTATTCTGCCATCTTTTAGTCCATTAAAATCATCATCACTTAACTCGCAAGTTACAAACATCTCGGCAATTTTTTCCATAGGAATCATGTCAGACTCCGAAAATTCAGACAAAATTTTGGAATCCTCAACATCAAAATCACCGACTTTTGTGCGTCTAAGTTCAAGAACATATCCACCACAGCCCAGTTTTTGCCCTAAATCATGAACAAGTGACCGAACATAAGTCCCCGAACCACATTTAATATTAAAACTAATTTGAGGCCAATCAAAATTCATAACAGAAAATTCATCGATCCTAATGACGCGTGACTTCATCTCAAGAGCTTCACCTTTTCGAGCAATATCAGATGCTCGCTGACCCTGGATTTTCAAAGCTGAATATTTAGGAGGTATTTGCTGAATTTTACCAAGAAAATTCTCCCTAATCGCTTTTTCAAGGTCATCTCTATCAAAAACATCAGCCGAAACCTGAACTTCAGGCGAATCACTATCGAAAGTTTCAGTAACGGCACCAAATTTAGCCAAAACTTCATATTCCTTATCTAAACCAACCATAAACTCAAGCAGCTTAGTCCCCTCTCCAACCGCCATTAAAAGTAAGCCAGTCGCCAATTTATCAAGGGTGCCGCTATGTCCGATTTTCTTTACACCCAAAATACGCCTCAACTTTGCAACCACATCAAAAGACGTCATTCCCTTCTCTTTATCTATTAATAAAAATCCATTCATGACTCCAAACAAACATTATCCCGTTTCTCAAATTCGTCATGCCCAAGATCCACCTCTATCTCACGCTCCAAAAGCTCTTTAATGACCTTCTTATCATTCCAAGGCACTTTTCCGTTGCGTAACATTATGATCTCCTCAGCCCCCTTCCCTGCGACTATAACGGTATCGCCCTCACGTGCAATAGTTAAAGCCAATCTAATCGCCTCACGCCTATCCGGGATTTGCCAAAAATTCTTACCTTCATCTCGAGGAATTCCTTTCGAAATCTGATCAATAATCTCCCACTCATCCTCTTCATAAGGATCATCATCAGTCACAATAATATAATCCGCACATTCATTTACGGCTTCACCCATCTTCACCCTTTTACTCTTATCTCTACCACCTCCGGTAGCACCAAAAACCACAATGAGACGACCAACAGTCAATTTGCGATACAAAGAACATAAATTCTGCAAAGCATCAGGGGTATGGGCATAATCAACTATAACCGAGTATTTTTGCCCGGCATCTACCCTCTCAAAGCGACCTGCAACAGAATCACTGGACTCAAGACCTTTTTTTATGGTTTCCAAAGGAACCTGCAAAGCTATACAAGTAGTTGCAGCAGCCAAAGCATTGTAGACATTAAACTTACCGGGGAGCTTTATATTTAAAGGAATGGCATTATTTGGAACATGTAATACAAAATGGGAACCACCCGGTTTTGATTCCAGCTCCGCAGCATAAATTGTGGCAGAATTAAGACCATAACTCAACTTCCTGTCCGCAACGTATTTATCAAAATACTTATGATATTTGTCGTCTTCATTAGTAATTAATATTTTTGGAACCCCAAATTTCCTGCGCCCTTTTGAGACATTCTTAAAAAGCTTCGCCTTACTGTTAAGGTATCCATTGAAACTTCCGTGATATTCGACATGCTCAGCACTAACATTGGTAATTACGGCAATATCAAAATTAATCCCAAAAATTCTTGATTGATCAATTGCATGAGACGTCACCTCAATAACTGCATATTTACATCCGGCCTGGACCATTCTCTTTAACAATTTCTGCAATTGAAAAGGCCCGAGCGTTGTTTGTTTGTTAGCATTAACCCATTTCTCTTCGTTTACCTGAAAATTGATAGTTGAAGCCATCCCAACCTTATAATTCGCAACATTTAAAATATTGGTAATGAAATTGATAGTTGTAGTTTTCCCATTTGTACCCGTAACACCAACAACAATCATTTTGTTACCAGGAAATCCATTAATTACAGCCGCAATCATTCCCAGAATCCTATGATAAACAAGCCTAAGAGGATGTCTATCGGGAATTGCTTTTTTTAAGGAATTGAGCATGGATGAATTTCATTCTGTTGCACACATTCTAACAAATTCTATGTCTTTAGCAATTTGTACCTTTAAATCTTCCAAACTATCAAATTTTTTGATATCTCTGATTCTATCTAACACCTCTATCTCAACACCTTCACCAATATCGCCATCCCAATCAATAATATAAGCTTCAAGAAAAACTTTTTCGTCATTTATAGTTGGTCTCGGTCCGATATTCAAAGCACAACTCAACCATTTTCCATCTACGAAAACCCTCCCTGCAAAAACCCCTCGGAGAGAACCCTTATACGGAATATTTAAAGTCGGAAATCCCATTTTCTTTCCCAGACCTCGACCTTTTACAATTTTTCCGCTAATAATAGTCATGTCATGAATCTAAACAAAGCTCTCCTAGTAATCAATGTATTCTTCCTTCAAGCTTATTTGATTCGTTTTAATATCGGCCCCTATCCAAGTAATTTGCAGGAAATTTTGATTGGACTCAATACACTGGCATTCATTTTCATAACACCCTTTTCTCAAATAATGAAATCTCTGCGTAAGCACTGGGTCATTCTCATTCTAATTTGGCTAGCAGGTTTATCCATGATCTTTGTGCCAATGGTGAGCGAACTGGACCTAATCCGTCATTCCAAATTTTTGTTATTTGCTTCAGCGCTTAGCTACATCTTTTTAGAAACATTCAAAGAAGAAAAAGAAAGAATGGCAGGCTTGAGAATTATGGGAGTTGGCGCAATAGTTTTCGGTATTTTTTCAGTTAGCTACAATTTACTTGGCTACAACGTGACTCATGACCTTCGACTACTTGGACCCCTTGATGCTGCGGTATATCTGGCTTTTTACCTAACACCGTTCTTTATTTATTTATCAATCCAAGCTTTCGAAACACGAGACAAATCTTTCGTCACATATGCCGTAATTTTGGCAGGATTAATAATCGCAACTCGTTCCATGGGAGCAATTGGGGGATCACTTGTTGTAATGATTTTTTACTTTTTCAAAAGAAGCAATCTCAAATTCCTAAAATCCAAATTCAATAAAGCCCTGATTCTCATAATTTCCCTTAGCATAATCGGCACAATTTTTTACAGCAAAATACAACCAACCCTCGATACGGAATATTCAAGCCTGGACGAAAGAAGCCAAATTTGGCTTGTATCCAGGGAGTTTTTAAAAACTCCTAAAACTGCAATCACAGGAATCGGCTTCGGGCAATTTCAGCAACATTATTTCGATAATGTAAAAGATATCCTGAACTCTGAACCTCTAGACTACTATGTACTGCAACCTCACAACATATTTCTTTTATTTATTTTTCATTTTGGAATACTCGGGCTTGTTTTCATTGTCATATTAATGCACAAAACCATTATAAGATTGTTGGAATTCAAAAAAATAGATTCACAAATAATCGCCGGCTTTCTACTCCTATACTTTTTCATACACGGCATGATAGACACTCCAATTTTCAAGAATGATCTTTTGATATTATTTTTGATCTTCACAGAATTATCCTTAATTAAGACCAGAAACAAGCTCTCTTAATACCTTTTCAGGATCATCAGCCTTTGTAACACCGGATGCCAAAAGTACACCACAAGCTCCAAGTTTCAGAGCAATTCCTACATCCTCAGCATCACAAACTCCAGCTCCAACAAGAAGACGATTTTCCCCAACCAACTTCACAGCTTCCTCGACTATGTGAGGACCCGCTTTTGAAACTGATATGTCCCCACCGATTAATTCCGGTGGCTCAACGGCAATTAGATCCGGACCATATTCCTTAATCTCCTGCCCTTTTTGAGGAGTATTCGCACAAACAATTGTATAAAGCCCAACTTCCCTGGCAATAGCAATACTTCTCCTTATTTCATCATCGGAAATCTGATGTTCAGCATGATTAAGCAAAGTACCAAAAGCCCCAATTTCCTTCAGTAATTCAGGAAGAATATGTCCCGTATGAGATCCAAAACTCACAGGATCAAGATGTTGAGCAAAAACAGGAATAGAAACCACCTCAACGACTCGTCTAAGATCCAAGGCATTCACAGCAATGCCGATGGATGCGCCTGTATCTTGTGCGACTTTTTCATGAATCTTAGCAAGCTTAAGAGCACAGTCCCCCACTGCCTTCTCATGAAGCTTAAAATTTACAATAATTGTTGGCAATTTCATGGGACCAACTATACCCGAAAAGGTCCGCTGAATGAATTGACCAAAACAGCAAAATTTGATATAATACTCTAATAAAATAAATACAAATATGGATTTCAAACATAGCTTCAGTGAAAAATTCTTGATTTATGACAAAAAATCCCTTGAGGGACCAAAAGCCGCTGAAGCACAAGCAGCAGCCCCCGACCCTGCAGTGGAAGCAGCACGTGTTGCTGTTGAAAAAAGAGATAAAGGAAAAGAAGCAGTAACAACAAAAACAAGCGCTGAAATCGTCGCAGAAGCAGCTAAACAAGCAGAAGCACTTCTAGAATCAGAAACTCAAAACCTCATTACAAATTTAGATGATATTAATTTCAATACACTACTTACCGGGATAAAAAAATTCGGACCAAAATTAAGTAGAGAAAATGTAGACAAATTAGTGCAATTTTCCATGGGTACATTCAATGACAATGAAGATAACCTTAGACAAATTTTAGATGCAGTAAACGATGATCACATCATAACTTCAAAACTAAGCATCCCTTCTATTAGGGTCCTACTATCAGAATCCGACGAAGACGACCATTTGAAGAAATTCATAACTAAATTGGCTAGTGCTTCATCTACAGCTAATAAATTAATTCTGGCAACAGATGACGAAGACATACTAAAGCAAGTTTTCGATACGATGAAAGCAAAACCAAATGAGCTGGTATTACTAAAAACAGAAGCATTAACAGTATTGATCAATGAAATGGATCTAAAAACGGTTCTTAAGGCAAACCTATCACCAGAACAAAAAATTGGATTACTAAGCAAAGGAAATTTAGACAGTGGAGATAAATTCACAGTCTTTAATGATCTTTTTACAGACATCCATGATCTATCTACATTATCAACTTCCGCACTAGATATAGTTATTCCATACGCAATTAACGAAGGAAGTGGTAAAGCTATAAGCATATTACAGGCAAGGCTTAGTGCCAATGCAGACGCAACAATAAATATTGGTAGAAACACCTTGATTGCACTGTTAAACAAGCTTCATAGCATGAATGCACATCAAGCAAAAGAAGCCATCAAAGGCAAATTGGATATAAAAAGAAGACAAGATCTGTTCCGAGACGACAATATGGAGAGCGATACAAAAACATGGTTATCAGAAGGTCTACGTTCAGCACCACAAGCTAACCCTGCACCAGCAAAAGGCCAGGCAGAGTCTCCTCCAGCAAAACCAGATGCAGCTCCTAAAGCTGCACCGGAAGCTCCTGCACCCGCACCTGGGGCTACTCCTCCTGAAGGCGCCCCTGCTGCTGAAGCCCCTGCCACTGAAGGCGCTCCTGCTGCCGCACCTGGTGCTGCTCCTGCCGCTGAAGCTCCTGCACCTACCCTCGATGAACTAACAGGAAAAACAACCAAAGAAAGACTTACAGAAAGTGGGATTGAAGTGAAAGGAAACCGGGTCGTATTCACAGTTGAAGGAGCAGAGAGAGCAGAACGAAGCTTTGTTCTTGGGAAAAAAGGTAATAAATTAAGACAAGCAATTGATGGAGCTAAATCAAAGGAAGAAGTTAGACTAATTGTATACAAACGACTATTG
>JAQBYK010000052.1 GCA_027622635.1 bacterium | reverse complement strand
CATAAAGATCTGTAGTAGTTAAATTACCCAATTCCAACCAACCGGCGCTATCCACCCCGGATAAAACACTTTGTACCCATGATTTTTTATATGATTCCATGCTCATACACCAATGCATGTGGGTGGGTGCCATTTCATCGGCATCCGTTGAAATTCTTCTTGATAAATATATTTCGTCTTCACCATATTTAATTTTTGGAACAGAACTAAGTCCTTTAACTTGCATCGTGATTCCACCAGCTTTTGCTTGCCCTAACAAATCCAAAATAAACTTACCCGCCTCTCCATATCCTTGAATTCTCTCAATCAATACAGCGTTAGCCGGATCAGCCAAGTCATAATATTCATCATCGTTGTACATTGGGTTTTCGCTTAAATTCATAATTTATTTGATTATATATTATTTTTTTGCCAAGCACTAAATTCGTTTACAAATTGCGAACTTATAGGGAAAGCTTTAGACACAATCCTAGGTGAGCCATCCGGCATAGTTTCCGGATCAAACTCAAATGTCAAATGTCCAATCTTGATTTCAAACTTAGCCTTCCTATCTCCTACACTAAGAGACTCATAAGCTTCCACACCTCGCCATACCTGATATGCAGCTATTGGCACCATCAAACCTTTTTCGTCTGCTGCAAGACCATTATACTTCTTCACGACATCGTGGTTCATCTTAATTTTAATAACACCATTTTCCATGGTACTTTCCATAATCGGATTACATCCACCAAAATGCCTGAATGACTCTTCATTTACAGTATCAAAGAATTTCTCAACCATTGACATATTCTTTACATAAGCAAGATATGCAAGGTTTACCTTACCATCGGCGGTCACTTTAGGAGGCGCTGGATTCTCTGCTTTTGCATCTTCCAATATCTGCTTCAAAAATCCCGCCTTTAGAGTTTTATTCACAAATTTTATAGGATTTTCACTAGCCTCCAGCATCTTTATTGCTGTTTCAACTTCAGTTGAGATTGTCTGAACATATGCTTCCCCATGAAAAGATTTAGGTTTGGACCCAAATTTAGCGATTTCCACTTCACCCAATAAGGCAATTACACCCCTTAGTCTTGCAATTTTAACTTCATTGGATATTTCACCATTTTCCACAATTTTCTGAATAGTTGAAAATAACTCCCCTTCATACATAAATTTACCTTCACTATCTACATCCATATGTTCCGCAATTTCTTGAGCTGTCTTTCCATGTCCTATCTGCTCACTTATGTGTTGAGACATAGTAGAGCCACCTGCATTTCTCTCAGCTCCCATTCTTGTATACAAAGCCGTAAATATTGGTGATCTTTGGAATTCTGAAAATCGAGTAGGATCCATATCCAAATTGTCAGCATATCTGGTGGCTGCCAACAATGGATCATAATTATCAGAATCTTGATTAATCAATTCCGCAGGTCTATATTCAACTGCACCCGGAGTACGATCATTTTTACTGGATCCAACTATATCCACATGTCGCCCTTCAAAATCTCCTTCTATCATTGAAAAATCCGAATCGCTTAATTCATGATTAAAATGTTTTTTGAAATATGCTTTCATTTTTGTTTTTATGGCTTCAAAATCTGCTTTATCGGCGAGAATTTCCTGTTCATATTCAAGTTCTCCAACTTTTATTTTTACTGTTACCTTCGCATTTAAAATTAAATCTTGTTTTCCATCCGCCCTTTTCCAGCTTGTTTCAACTTTATCTGCAGAATGACATTCAATTGAGCGGGCAAAATTATTCATTAATTCTTTGTGCTTAGGATTTTTCATATCCAGTCCTGAAGCCTTAGCCAGAGGCAAAGCAATTTCATGTAAAAATCTATATGTACCGGTAACTGCGTGCATGGCTTTTCCCAGACCCTCACCTACATCCGGATATCCAAAGTCATGACAAATACCATTCAGAACAGTCAAAAGTTCCGCTTGCTCTCTGGTAATTTCCCAATTGGCCATTATATTTTCTATAACCTTGGGATCAGAATTAACCACCTTTTTAACATGATCCATTACACGCAGAGAATGATCAAATCCATGAGAAACATATTGCGGTGGATTGTCTATATGTTGATCAATCCCAGCCTCAATGATTTTTCTTTTAACTTCATTTAAAGCCTCAGGATCAATCTCGATACCATGCTCAGCTTTCATTTTCATGGCAAATTCATCAAAAGTATGTTCAACAGTTTCATGCATAAATCTGACAGCAATGTCTCTTCCTCCCTCACTCCACTCCTTGTGGGAATCAAAAAAAACTTCCACACCTTGCTGGACCTTAGATGAAATTTCTTGGAATTCAATGGAATTTGGCTGCCTACCATTTGATTTAACAAAATTATCTACCTTTTGAACAAAAGTCTTGTGAAGATATATGTCATATGATGATAATTCGAGTTTGCCCGTAATTGCCAATGTTTTAAGGGTTGTAGGAGTTAACAAGCGTTTATCAACCGGATGTTGCTTCCCATTTATTTCAACTGTTTTACCCTCCAAAGCTTCCATAACAACCTTTCCCTCTTCAACTTTAGGATTCAATAAAGCATCTCTTTTTGCAACTGCAAATTCATGACGATATGTGCCCTTCATCGCTTCAGTAGTTAATTCATGAACCGGATGTCCATGCTCATCGAGTTTTTCCGCAGACTCAGGCCTGCCATGTTCGTGATCATGATCATGTCCAACATCAAGAGGATTATGAGAATGCCCATGATGATGATTTGGATTATTGCAATTTGCAGGATCATGCTGCTCCTTCTCAGCTTCAGCCTCAACCTCAGCTTCAGTCTCAGCCTTCCCATTAGCACTAAACCTCACAACTTCTTCTCCCTTCACTGCCTCAAAAGTACCTGATTCAGGATCACCGTTTATTACAAAACCTCGTCTACCAAGAAATTCAGCAACACCCATCTTTCCTGCCGGTGAAGTCTCACTGATTTCATAACTATTCTCACCAACACTCTTCATACCATAAAGGCGCTGAGCTTCACTATTTCCATTGGAATCCAGACCTTCTTTCAGTGTTTGCCTCATAGTTAAGCTATCATTGGAAGGTTTGAAGGTCATACTGATTCGCTCTATTTTCCCACCTTTAAGGGCAACGGATTTAGTTGCCACAATACTACCATCTGATTTTGTTACAACATCAAATCCCTGGGAACCATAGTCACTCTTAACACTAGAAGTAAAAGCTTCCCCATTAGAAGCATTATAGCTCCACTCAATATCAGCACCACCACCTGTATTTACTACACTCTCCTGAACAACATCAAAGTTTCCAAATTTATGTGATACCTTACTTCCATTAAGACATGTAGCTAAGGATGCAAGAAATCCTAAAGCGGGATGCCCTTTTTCTGCAACTGTTTGTAAACCTTCCTCCCCAAACTCCTCCATGGATTCCTTCCCAATTTTCCTCATAACAGCACCAAAACCTTTTTTCTCAAGAATATCTACTTGCGTACCATTCAATCGAGGTAGTTTTGAAACCGCCCTTGCCAATAAACCCTTGGCTCCAGAAGAACTTCCATGCATAACAGAAAATTTGGAAAGAGCACTTCCAACAAATTGACCAAGACCCAAAAGAGCATAAGTGGTAACAAAACCAACAACTGCTTGTTTTCCATAAGTTTTCAAAACATCCACACCCTTGATTTCTTCCAATTCGCCGGTCTTTGGATTAGGGACTTTTTCATTGGTCAGATACTTACCCAGTAAAGTTTTATTTGAAAAATCTTCTCCATAAACTTCCTTCCCAATGTAGTGAGAGCCCAAAGTTCCAAGCTCATTACCAGCCATCCCTGCTAAGGTGCCAACACCAGCCACAAGAGCCAAACCTAATGGACCACCAGCACCAAAAGTAGCCACGGTAATAACTATAGCTGCTGTGGCAGCCAAAATGGTTGCTAAAAATGCTATTCCGTCCTTGATTATCCACCGCTGAAAATCATCTTCTGAAAAATCCGAACTCAAAATATGGTCACAAAAATTGCTGATTTTATTGCTTTCTACCAAACTAGCAACATTTGAAAGCTGCTTTTCCATGCTCGCAATTTTTCGCTCAAACTGATCGGCATACCCTTTTCCAAAGGACTTAAGAGTAGCTAACTCCGCCCTGGCGTGTTTGATATTTGATCTCAAATTTGAGATAGCACTTGACCCTTTTATTTCCCTGGCCTGACTTTTTAATAAATTAACAAATCCAACTGTTTTGTTGCCTTCAAGAGACTTTTGAAAAAGAGCCTGCATCGGTGCAAAGGTTTTATTTAAATCAGCACCGGCACTTGAAATTGCTTTAAAGCTTGGGCTTTTATTGATAATCATTCCGACTCTCTCCTGCATCTTTGCACCATTTTCATCCATATTCTTGATATCCTCCGCCGTCATGGTATGTACAGCCCCAATTCTCTTTGTTAATGGTGAAGCATCAGAAAAGGCCCCAATCTGGTTTCCATCATCAGATATAAAAACATGGCTAATAGAACCATCGGGATTTTGCTTCATCAGGATTGTCTGAAAATAAGTTTGTCCTCTTCTATCCTTCCTAATATTAATTGGGATTGGCAAATATCCCTCATTCACCTTCTTACCAGCAAAACTGTCACTACCCTTCCATCTGGCAACCAATTTACCCACACCCTTGGTGCCTTTATATTTCCTATAAGATGCTAAGTAATCATGCTGGCCCAAATGACCACTCATACCTGGAACTTTAGTTCTTTCACGATTTTGATCCGCCAAAAATTGTAAAGCTTTTTCATATTCTCCAGCATAAAACAATTTATCAAACTCTGAAGAATTTGGATCATGCTGGACAGCTACAGCAGCATTTCGAACTTCCTCCCTCATAAATTCAGGTAGATCTTTTTGCTCCAAATTGTCATCCATTTGGAGCAAAAGGCCTCTTACATTCTGTCCATTGTTTGTAAGCAATTGATGCTGATTTACAAAACTGGATACAAGTAGACTTGTCCTCTCACGCTCAATAGCTGAAATCTCAGCTTCTGTTTTGGCAATAAAACCATTGTAAGCCTTAAAATGAGCAACTCCCTGAGTGATAAGGTTTTCATTCGAAGGTGTCCAAAAATTAATAAATGACGGATTGTCTTCAACCAGTTTTGCCAAATATTGCACTTGCCTATCTCTAACTTCCTTGTTATGAGTAAGCATCTTTGTTTTTTCTTTCAATTTTTTACCTAAAGTCTCATATTTCTCTTTAACCCTTGAAATATTCAAAACCAGGGTCTCATTTCCAACTAATTTTTCTGTTACTCCGTTAACCAACTTACCAAAGATTTCTATCAAAATTTTTCTCGCTTTATTCTTCTCAACTCCACCTAAAAATCGCTCTTCCGCATGCTTCATTTTTTCACTAATTTTAGAAATAGAGATTTTATTTGTATCAGGACATTTTAAATAAGCATTATAATAAATAGCTAAGGTATGTTCAGACAAACCAAGCTTTTCATTTAAATTTTTAAAATCCTCAGGAATACTTAAAACCTCCAATTCCTTTCCCTCAAAGTCTTCAATTACACTATCAATTATCGAAATTCCCTTCGCTTCCTGCCCTTCAACTAAATAACCTAAAGCCGCGAGAATTTTATTTTTATTAAGATCAACCAGAACCTCGGAATCGCCAATAATGTTATTGCGGGCATCTACCAAACGGTCAATTTGGGCAAGTATCGCATCCGGTTTTATTCTCTTATCTGAAGATGTTTCTGCGTAAGCCCTTTTCAAGGCTGCCCGATTTATGTTTACACCGATGGATGCAAGATTATTTGAAACTGTCGTAATTGTTTGGCTAGAGATTGAAACGATATCCTCACCGGCAACAAGCCCCTCATCAGCTGCTCCAGGCACACTCTCAGCACCAGCTCCACCAGTTGCTCCAGGCACACTCTCAGCACCAGCCGTTCCACCAGCTGATCCAGGTACATTCTCAGCACCAGCTCCACCAGACGCACCTTCCGTAGCAGCTCCTCCAGGTTTTACTGCTCCAGCTACATCAACCGGCACCTTAGGATTTGCCTCCGCAGCCTTCTGTTCCTCAGATTTTTCCTCGCCCACATATTTTGTTTCTTTCGCGAAATCAACCTTGATAGTCAACCCAAGCATGGCAGACATGGCATTTATGGTTTCACGATCAACTCGTCCATCAACCTTAACTCCCAACATTTTCTGCATAGGTTTAATGTTTTCTTCCGGAAAACCGGCAGAAGCCAAATTTTTGTTAATTTTTTCCCATTCCCCACTTCCTTTTTTGTATGTAACTAAATTCATAGCCTTAACAATCCCTGCCTTTGGCTTACCTGTTTTGTCATATAAAGGCTCCAAAGTTTGATAGATCTCAGCTACATCCTTGCGCTCATTAAATTTCGCTAAAGCATCATTTGTCTTAGCCCAAACGTCATTCAATTTATCCGCTGCTTTTTTCCCAACTTTATCAATTTTGCCCTTCCAGGTATCAACCAATTTCCCAAGTTTCCCTCGAATCGTTTCCTTATGTTTATCGGCAATTGGAGAAACCTTTATCTTTTCCTCAATCGCATCAAATTTTGCATTTACTGCTGTTTCATCAACTATATCAACCGGTTTATCTTTCTGCTCCGGCTTCTCCTTAGCAATTTCAGCCTGGATCTGTTTTTCCTTAGCCGAAGCTGCAGCTCCAAGCTTATCTCTTGAGAAGAATAGGAATCGAGCCTCAGCAAAATTTTCAGGTCTTTTGATCATAATTCTTCAATATCCTTAAGAAGTTTCTCACTCTCTATGTCTTCCTCAATTTCTTCTTTCTTAATCGCTTTTTTCTCCTCATCCTTAAAAAGCTGATCTCCTTGCTCCATGAAATCCTCATTTATCTGTCCTGTTTGAGCCTTTTCCTCAATTTTTATGTCAGAAACTGTTTTAGCTTCCTCTTGCAGGATTTTTAGCAATTCCTCCATTTCCTTCTCCGAAATATACTCAAGCATCGTCAGATATAGAGTCTTTTTCTGCAAACTCATGCCTCCACTCGCCTCAATTAACTCTTTGATTTCTTCTTTCATAGTACGAATTAATCCGTACATTATACCATAAAATTGGCCACGTGAAAAGTGTTTGAAGGGACAGTATATACAGTACACAAACATTTAGGACACCGTGGTAAGGTTAAATGGCTTACAAATAACCCAAACACACGATGTCCAAAGCAAAATTACTCAAAATCAGACAATAAGTAATTGATGAATTTGTCCATACATCACCATTCCAGGTTGTCGAAAATAGCCGGGATCCTTACGGTCAGAATTCATCGCTACTCTGATAAATCTTACAGTTTTCGCTACTTCCATATCCTCGCCTGCATCCTTAAGAGTCTCGCGCAACGAGTTACGGAGCTCTTGGATATACGCAAGTTCGCGCGAACCATCCAGATGCCTCTCAGCATCATCCATTAGCTGTTTTTCCCATGCTGAATAACGGAGGTTTGGATAGAGTAGAGGGTGCTGAGACTGATGTGGCAGACGTCGGGTAGCAGTTTTGAAATTAACTAGAAGTTTTCGATTTGTTGAATAAGTTCAGCTTCTTCTTTTTTAGCTTGTGCTTCTTTGCTTGCGATTGCGCTTTCCAAAGTGCTTTTAAGGTCGTTGTAGGCTTCTTGCAATGAGCTTTTTAAAACTCGAACGTCGTCCGAAGAATTTACCAAAACACCGTGTTCCTCAAATTTTTCCGACAGTTGCGGATAGGTGTCTTTTTGCAGGGAGATTGTGTAGATTTCTTTCATGTAATATGTCTGC
>JAQBYK010000051.1 GCA_027622635.1 bacterium | reverse complement strand
GGCGTTTGGAGCAGGCTTTTGTCGTGTTTGTTGCTATTATAGGGCTAACTTTCTTGTATGAGGTTTTTATTACTAAACCTGATTATGCTCTGATATTGCTTCATTCGGTAAAGCCGATTTTGACGAAGGAGACTATTTTTATAGCGGTTGGTATTATTGGTGCGACTGTTATGCCTCATGCCCTATTTGTTCATTCTTGGCTTATTAAAAACAAAATTGTTGGTATGGGAATGAAGGACAAGGAGTTGGCTAGGAAATTTCATCTTTTTGATAATGTCGTTTCTTTGTTTATTGCCGGCTTGATTAATGCGGCAATGCTGATTATGGCTGCTGCGGCCTTTTATGGTCTTGGAAGTGAAGTTGCCACTCTTGAAGAAGCTTATCAAACTCTTGTGCCGCTTTTTGGTACTTTTGCTGCTGTTGTGTTTGCAATTGCGCTACTTTCCGCGGGTATTTCATCCTCTGTGACAGGTACTCTCTCAGGACAGGCTATAATGGACGGTTTGGTTGGATTTAAGATTAGTCCCTGGGTGAGGAGACTTGTTACCAGGTTTATAAATGTTATTCCTCTCACGATTGCTATTTTACTTAATATTGAGCCTCTTGATATTTTGATTTATAGCCAGGTTGTTTTAAGTATATTTATTCCTTTACCTCTTATTCCTATTATTTATTTTACTGCCAGGAAAAAAATTATGGGAAACCTGGTTAACAAAAAGCTTACAACTCTCATTGCGAGTCTTTTTGCTCTTGTTATTTTGGGCTTGAATATTTATCTTCTCTTTTTATTCTTTGTGAAAGGCATGAGTTTTTAGTACAATTTTGATATGGAGGATATACATGGTATCGCAGAGCATGATGGTGGTTATAATTGGTTGCCGGATTTTGTTTATGGAGGAATTGACGGTGCGGTAACTACTTTTGCCGTAGTTGCAGGTGTCGAGGGTGCATCGCTGTCCTTACCGATTATTTTGATTTTGGGATTTGCCAATCTTTTTGCGGATGGATTCTCAATGGCTGTTGGTAAATATTCCAGTGATAAGGCCGACTTAGAGCAGTATGAAAGGATTAGGCAGATCGAGTTTGATCATCTTGAGACCAGAACTGATCATGAAGTTGATGAAGTCCGTGAAATAATGGAGAATTATGGGTTTAAGGGCAAGGACTTAAAACGTGCTGTTGAGGTGATTACCGCTGATCCCGAGGCTTGGGTGGACTTGATGATGCGTAATGAATTTAATATGACAAGGGAGAATGTACAGCCAATGCATGGTGCTGTTGTAACTTTCTTTTCTTTTCTTTTGATCGGATTTATCCCTTTGGTTGGATATACCTTTAGTCCTTTTATTGATTTGAATGCGGATCAATTATTTATTCTGACTGCCGGATTTACCCTGGTAGCTATGTTTATTGTTGGAGCTGTTAAATCCAAGTTTTCGGTAAAAAGCTGGTTTAGATCCGGTTTGGAAACATTGTTTATAGGGGGTGTAGCGGCCGGGATTGCTTATGGAGTTGGGTATTTATTAAGGGGCTTACTTTGATATCGATTTTTTAAGTTTGGCGGCACATATCGGGCCAAGTGTGATCAGGGTTATTGTGTTTATGGCCCTGATTGTTAGGGCTATGACCAAGCTTAATCCCGGTGTTATTCCTATAACGTTTGAGGAGATCATATAAAATCCTTCAGTGATTCCTACTGATCCCGGTGTGATGTTTATGAATATGGCCAGGACAGTTATGATTGATAAGTAAAATGCCTTGAAGAAGGTTATTTCCAGGCCCAAGCCCATGAATATTACCAGATTTATCATACTGCCAAGTAAAAGATTTGTGATGGTGTAGAGTATTAGTTTGCTTAGTAGTTTGGGGTGATCTTTTATCATTTTCCATCCTTCCAGGACTTTGTTGATTTTGATTGTTAGGATGTTTTTTGTTTTGAATGGTCGTGGAAATATTATCAAGATGGTTGTGACTATGAATAGAATGGCGAAGGCAATTAAAATCGGTGGATGCATAGGTACAAACAGGAATGTCAAAATTCCCAGGATTGATGCAACCTGAAAAATTATCATGTAGTTACCAAATAGAGATGCCAAAAAATGGCTGTAATTGAGCTTGTGTTTCTTTTTCATGTAAATGGCCCGAAGTCCTGCGCCTCCCCTGAATGGGGTAATCAAATTGAAAAATGATGCTGCTATTGATAGTGCGAAATGTTCTTTAAGATCGATGTTGAAAGGTCTGGCCAGGGCTTTGATATAGCGCCCATTGACGTAGATGATGGTGATTTGTAATAGGAATGCAGGGATGAGGTAGATCGGCTTGATGTTTGATAGACTTGTGAAAATTTCTCTGTTTGCGCTTAGGTACCAGAAAATTAGGCCTAGAATAATAGTTGTTATGATTACGCTAAGGGCTTTTTTTTTCATTTTGTTAGCTTGATTAGTTCATTAACTATTATTCTGCTTGGGGAATGCTGTGTTTTTAAGCGATTGCATTTGTATCTTTCGTAATTGTAATTTTCTGTGAATTCTTTGATGGTTTTTGGATTGTACTTGGAGATAACGACATTTTTGTCTAGACCTTCTTTTCTTTCTGTAGTCTTTCGCAAGAGAATGCATGGTTTTCCGAGGTAGAATGCTTCCTCTTGGTTGCTGCCGCCGTCGGTGATTATAAATTGGCTATTGTTGAGGAGTTGTATGAAGTCTTTGTAGTCGTATCTTGGTCTGAGTTCTATGTTTGGTAATTTAATATCCCATTTTTCCAATTGGCTTTTTGTTGGAGGATGCATGATGAAGAGCATTTTCATTGTTTTTGCTGTGTTGTTTAGGATTTCTATGATTTCTTTTAATCGTTTTTTGTTAAAGATGTTTTCGAAACGGTGGATTGAGCAGATGCAGTATGGTTCCGGTGGTATGTCTACCGTTGAGTTTTGTTTGAGAATCAATTCCAGAGAATCATAAAGGGTGTTTTGTAAAGTGTTTATCTTTTTGCCTTTGTGTTTGTTGAGATTGTTTACGGCCCATTTCCCTGGGCAAAAGTAATAGTCGCTTAGTCTAAAAGTCATGCGGCGTGTGATTTCTTCCGGAAATGGATGAAGGAGTTTGTCTGATTTTAAGCCGGATTCTATGTGTGCGACTTTGGCTTTGGCTCTTTTTCCCATGATAGCTCCCAGTAGAGTTGAAAATGTGTCTCCGTGTACTAAAATTAGATCATTTTTGGCTATAAAGCTTGGTTTTTTGAAAAGAATTTTGAGTATCCAGAAAAACATTTGAGGGATTTTTGTAATGTCTTTTCCCTTATGTAGAGTGATATCAGGTGTTTTCACTCCAAAGTTGCTTCGCAACTGATCTATAGTTTCTTGATGTTGTCCTGTGAAAACGAAGTTGTATGGGATGGATCGCTTTTGCATTTCTACCATTACCGGAGCCATTTTTATTAATTGGGCTTTAGTTCCGATGATGATGTGAATTTTATTTGTCTTCATAGCGACGCAGTTTTTCATAGTAGAGGATTTTTTCTTGAGTTATCCTGGTTTTGTCGATTAGGTCCGCCAAAATTCCTATAAAGAATATCATAATGCCAACCGAGTTTAGGAATGCGCCCATAAAACCAAATATTTTGTATGGGGAGAATGTGCCTAATTTTAAGAAGTGATTTAGTACAAAGATATCCAGGCCGAGCCCCAAAAGGAAAATTATTATCCCGCTCCATCCGAAAAATTTGAGAGGGCGGTAGTTTTTGATGGATTTAAATATGATTTTGGCTGATTTGTAGGCATAGGCAGGAATGTTGCTGGCAATACGAGAGTTGCGATCTTTGAAATACTCTACTGTGACGGGGACTTCTACGATGTTTAAACCTTTGTAGGCGAGGTCCAGGATTGTTTCTTGTGTATAGGTGAATTTCCCGAATACATTTAGATTTAGCATTGCTTCTGCGCTATATGCACGGAAACCGCAGCTTACATCATGAAATTTTTGTCCTGTAGCCCAGGAAATTATTCTGGCCAATTGATGATTGCCCCATTTTTTTATCCAGGGCATATTTTTTGGTGTTTTTTTGCTTAGGAATCTGCTGCCTGTTGCTAGGTCAGCTATGCCATTTGTGATTGGTTTTATCAATTTCGGTATTTCTTTTGTGTCGAATTGTCCATCGGCATCAATGGTGACGAGTATTTCCGCTTTTATGTCGAGGGCCTTATCAAGTCCGCTTTGGAAGGCTTTTCCAAGGCCTTTATTTTTGCCGTGTTTAACCACAATTGCGCCTTTTGATTTTGCGATTTTTGCTGTGTCGTCGGTGGATCCGTCATCTACGATGATTATTTTTGCTGAAAGATTTTTTGGAATAGAGTCAATAACCCGACCAATTGTCTTTTCTTCATTTAACGCCGGAATGAGGATAGCTAGGTTCATTAGTGTCCAATACCTTTGTAGATGATTCCATTTCTCTCAATTTCTTCTTTATTTAAGCAATTTTTACCATCTATTACAATTTTAATACCGTGTTTTTTTAATTGGGGGCCATTTATTTTTTTGAATTCCTTGTGCGCTGTTCCGATAATTAAGTAATCTGATTTTTTTAAAATATCTGTGAGATTTTTGCAATTGGATTTTATGTATGGATCAAATTTTAAGACCTTGGCGCCTTTTCTTTTTAGTATTTCAGAAATCTTTAGTGATGGGCTGTTTCTGGTGTCGGAAATATCCGCTTTATATGCTAGCCCTAGAAGTCCTACTTTAGCGTTTTTAAGTGAAGGTTTTATTCTAGATTCTAGAAGTCCAACCGTATACTGCGGCATGGAGTCGTTTACTTCGCGGGCTTTTTTGAGAAGATTATGATCAAAGCCAGACTTCTTGGCTTTGTTGATTAAGTAGTATGGATCTACGGGAATACAGTGCCCTCCTACTCCGCAGCCCGGATAGTGTGGCATAAAACTAAATGGTTTATTGGAGGCTGCTTCAATGACTTCTATTAAGTCTATTCCAAGAGCATCAAAGGATTTAGCGAGTTCGTTTACGTAGGCGATATTAATGTCTCTAAAGGTGTTCTCAATTATTTTGCTTGCCTCTGCAGCCTTGATTGATTTCAGAGTTTTTATTTCAGCTTTCACAAATGTTTTGTAAAAAATTTTGGCTTTTTTTAGTCCTTTTTCGCTTAAGGCTCCAATGTTTCTTGGGATGTTATTTATATTCCATTTTTTGTCTCCGGGATTTATTCTTTCAGGACAGTGTGCAAGATGAAAGTCTTTTCCTCCCTTGAGTCCTGACTTTTCTAGAATTGGTAGAATTATTTCTTCGCAGACACCCGGATTGATTGTGGATTCTATTATTATTGTCTGGCCCTTTTCAAGTTGTTTGGAAATCTTTTTGCTTACGTCTATTATATGACTTAAATCTGGAAGATTGCTGTTTTTTACAGGTGTTGGTACACAAACAATTATAAATTCTGACCCATTTATGATTTCGTCCTTTGTGCTTGTTTGGAAAGTTGTTTTGATTTTTTTAATATCATATCCAACAAGCTTGAATTTCTTAGGTATTGTTTTTGCCAAAGGCAGGCCGACCATTCCCAGTCCTATGATGGCAACTGTGTTTTTTTGCATCGCTAATATGCTCGTTTAATTACGTGGTTTTTACAAGAGGAATTTGCTTATAATGGGCATATGGTTTACGTAGTGATTTTAAATTGGAATGGCATTGAAGATACAAAGGAGTGTATTGAGAGTTTGTTTGGTGAAAATGTGAGGATTGTAGTAGTGGATAATGGATCTGAGAATGATGAAGGAGTGCGTCTTAAGCAGTTTTTTCCATACATACACTTAATTCAGAACACGAAAAATGAAGGTTTTGCCGGTGGTTGTAATGTGGGGATTTCTTACTGTTTGGGTTGTGAAGATTGTGAGCACATTATGCTTCTTAATAATGATGCAGTTGTGAAGGATGGCTTCTTGAAGCCTTTGCTCGACTATCTGGATAGTCATCCCAAGTCCGTGGTGAGCCCAAAAATACTTTATTATGATGAGCCTGAGAAAGTCCAGGTTATGGGTGCCAAACTTTTTATAGGTGGAACCAGAAGCATTAATCGCGGGAAAAAGAGTGATGACTGCGTGAGTATTATAGAACCGGATTGTATTAGCGGAGCTTGTTTAATTGCCTGGAAGAAGTCTTTTGAAGAAGTCGGCTTATTTGACCCGCAGTATTTTGCTTACCTTGAAGATCTGGACTGGTCGGTAAGAGCAAGGGCTAAGGGATATAAATTGGCGATAATTCCCGGAAGTAAGATTTTTCATAAGCATTCAAAAAGCACTCAAGGGTCTTATGTAAAGTCTTATTTGATTATGAGAAATAGTATTTATTTTTCCCGGAAACATTATTCTGGGCTTAAAAAACATATTTTTATTTCTAATAGTGTTTGGATTGGATTTTTACTTAACTTGTATAGACACAAGGGCTTTCGTTTTGCAGGGAACTACTTTAAAGGTTTGAAGGATGGCTTATCTGGAAAAATGGGGAAGTTTTAAGATAAGTCCCTTGATTATGCCAAGGTAAAATGCTGTACCAATGATTGGGATCAGGTATAGGCATGTGAAAAATTCTCTTACTGTTTTTGAAAGCTGGAGTGACCAACCGACCAATAGAATTGCTAAAATGGCTATTTCATATAAAAATATTATGGGCTTGAGTAGGAAAAATATATTTATCAGCGTTAGTAGGTAGATGCTTATGAGATGTGGAAAAAACTTTTTTCCCGTTTTGAAGTAATAATCTACGAATTTCGGTCCTCTATTGAAGGTGTGTCTTAATGCTTTAATGAAATTATCTCTGCTGTTGTATTTGATTCTGAAGTTTTTGTCGCTGGAAATGTGTTTTGTGAATTCTAAGCTTTTTTCCAAGAGTTTTATGTCATCACTGGAGTTTTTGCTTGGGTCTTTTAATGACCTGCTAGATCTCAAAAAAACTTCCTTTTCGAAGAAACAGGCTGTTGTACCTTTGCTGAATTTGTCGAAATTGTTCTTGGTTATTCTTATTGTTGCTTCGGTTTGAGCTTCACCTGCCCCATAAATTCTGCCTTTAATATTGTTGAAGAAAAGGTCTAATCCTGATTTAGTTTTGTTGTATTCTATGTTGCTGGGGATGATAATTTTTTCATTTTGGCTGCTCAGATATTTAAGTGTGTCTGAGGATATTTCCGCTCTGGAGTCTACAAAAAGAAGATTGTCGAATTTTGATTTTTCTGCTCCCCTTTGTCTGCTTTTTATTCTTCCGAGATTTTTTGGATTAGTTCTGATTTTGAAATGTTTCCGTGTTTTGATGAAATTCTTGATTTTGGTTTTTGTTTGATCGGTGGAAGCGTCATTGATGATTATTACTTCATAATTTTGCTTAGGATAATCTAATTCATCTATTTTCTTTAAACATTGAATGATGTATTCAGGTTCGTTGTAGACCGGCACTATTATAGAAAAATTTTTCATGTGTTAGTATACTAATGCTATGTCGACTTTTTTGAAACAAATTCGTGTAAGTCATTGGATCAAAAACTTATTGGTTTTCGCGCCGGTGCTTGTTTCCTATAGGTTTTTTGCATTTGAGTATTATACCTATGGGAATTTTGTGAGTTTGTTTAAGCTGTTTTTTGCTTTCTCATTTTTGGCCAGTTTGAGCTATATCGTGAATGACTTTTTGGATTTGGAGGAGGACAAAAAACATCCGGCTAAACAAAAGAGGCCCCTTGCTTCAGGCAAGATTTCAAAAAATTCTGTTGTGATTTTAGCGATTATTCTTTTTGCTGCCGTAGTTTTGTTGAGCCTTGGTTTTAATTGGAAGGTGCAGGTTATTCTTCTGGCTTATTTGGTTCTGAATTTACTCTACTCTTTAAAGCTCAAGACAATTCCTCTTCTTGAATTTTTCTTTATAGCTTTTATGTATTTTTTGAGACTAAAGGCCGGAGGGGAATTGCTTGATTTGAATCCTTCTGACTGGCTTATTCTCATGGTTTTCTTTCTGGCGCTTTTTATGATTGTT
>JAQBYK010000050.1 GCA_027622635.1 bacterium | reverse complement strand
CTATCTGCCAACTCAATTAACTCGTGATAGTGAGTAGCAAAAAGAGTTTTAGCGGAAATTTGATCATGGATGAATTCCATAATGGCCCACGCAATACTCACTCCATCGTATGTCGAAGTCCCTCTACCAAGTTCATCCAAAATAATCAAACTCCTATCAGTCGCATTGTTGAGAATGTAAGCGGCCTCAGTCATCTCCACCATGAATGTACTCTCGCCTCCGGACAAATTATCCGAAGCACCAACCCTTGTAAAAATCCTATCAACAAGTGCAATTTTAGCACTCTGTGCCGGAACAAAACTGCCTACCTGAGTCATCAAAACTATAAGTGCAACCTGCCGCAGATAGGTAGACTTACCACCCATATTGGGGCCGGTAATAAGTTTGAAACAGCCGGTATCGTCAAAATTGCAATCATTAGGCACAAAATCCGATGAGAAAGTAAGTCGCTCAATAACAGGATGACGCCCTCCGGTAATTTGAATTCCTGAGGAAACAATTTCAGGCCTAACATAATTATTTTTCACGGCAATAAAAGCAAAGCAGGATAAAAGGTCCAGTTCAGATATAGTCCTCGCAATTTCCTGAATTTCAGCGATCTTCTTAACCACTTCCATACGGACACCATAAAATAGTTCATATTCCAACTCTTTAATCTTATCTTCGGCAGTTAAAACTTTCTCCTCGTACTCCTTTAATTCAGGAATGATGAATCGCTCAGCATTTACCAAAGTCTGTTTGCGTATGTAGTAGTCCGGAACATCTTTCAAATTTGAATTGCTGATTTCAATATAATAACCGAAGACTTTATTATATTTTACCTTCAAATTGGAAATACCGGTGTTTTTTATTTCTTTTTCCTGGAGATCTTTTATGAAAGTCTTCCCCTCTGTGCTGATTGAACGCAACTCATCCAAATGCTTATTAAAGCCAGCCATAATCATACCGCCTTCCCTGACAGTTGCGGCCGGCTCATCCAAAATCGCATTTTCAATTAAGTCCACCAAATCATCCAGGGGACTTAGATCAAACGGTAGTCCATTAATTTTTTCCTTCAACACGGGAATAACAGAGAGAGATTGTTTCATTGCAAGCAAATCACGTGCATTTCCTGTCCCTAAACTAAGTCGACTAAGTAAGCGTTCAATATCAAAGATTTTACTAAGAATATTCCTCAAATCACGCAATAAAGATGAATTTTTGAAAAACAACTCAACCTTATTGAGTCTATTCTCAATTTTATTTTTCTCGAGAAGAGGATGGAGTAGCCATTTTCTAAGAAGTCGCCCACCCATTGAAGAAACAGTTTGATCAAGGACATTGATGAGACTTCCTTCTTTTTTCCCATCATTATTATTGAAGAATAATTCCAGATTTCGGATCACTGCGTCATCCAAAGGCATAAATTGGGACAGATCATAAAATGACACTTTTCGTACATGTTTAAGATCGGTTTTCTGGGTCTCTTTCAGATATTCAAGAAGAGTCGCGCTAACTGAAGTAGCTAAAACTTTATTATCAAGACCAAAAGATTTTAGAGATTTTAACTCAAAGTGATTCTTTAATGATCTATCGGCATCACCATGAAATGAAAATGGGAAGACGTGTATTTCACTTATCTTTCCAAGGAGAGGTCTAAGTTGACTAATCAATTTTTCAGAACAAATACATTCGGCAGGTCTGATTCTCATTAATTCGGACTGAAGATCTTTAAGGGTTGGAATCTCCGTCACCATAAAATCACCGGTAGTCACATCACTATATGCAAAGCCAAAACCGGACTTGCTAGCCATAATACAAGAAACATAGTTATTGGCTTTTTGATCCAGGATGTTGTCATCAAAGGTTGTCCCCGGCGTAACAACACGGATCACCTCACGCTGAACTATTCCCTTTCCATCAGGCTTTGTTACCTGATCGCAAATAGCCACTTTTTTGCCGGCGCGAGTTAATTTTGGCAGATAATTATCAACCGCATGAAATGGAACGCCGCACATAGGAGCCTTTTCAGTAGCCCCTTTATTGCGCGAAGTTAGGGTGATTTGTAGGATTTTGCTGGCTTCAATGGCATCTTCAAAAAACATTTCATAAAAGTCACCAAGCCTATACATCACAATGCAATCTTGATATTTGGCCTTGATCTCTTTGTACTGCGCCATCATTGGCGTTAGTTTTGCCATATAAGCCCTAAAAGGATCATTATTCTACCACCTCAATAGATGCTGTCCAAATAGCATTTTTCACATAGAACCCGGAACGTAGTGAGGGGTTCCTTAACGCGGTTGACAGACGGATAGGGCGTCAGTATTTCCACCCCACATTTATCACACCCCCTCTCATTCAATTCATATGGTAACCTCATGGTCAGTCTGGCTTTGTGTCTTTCATTAAAGTGTTTTTTAGGAATTGGCAGCTTCATTCTCTTATAAAAGCGTAGTTCACTTGGAGTTATCTTGTAATTTCGACCACTAATTTCACAAGCCAAAATTTCATTACAAATGTCATCAGGCACCTGGTCAATATCAGACGGGATCTGATAATTTGATTTCTTAAATTCAGACTCATCTTCATCTCTCCATCTATATCCTCGTTTAAGAACTTCTTCGCGACTCAATGGAAAATAATCCTGTGCGACTGTCTCATTATATGCAAAAGGCGAGAATTTTATGGGGAAGAATTCACCCCATTCACCATATTTTTTCATAAGCTCCATTAGTCTCATCACTGTTTCTTCATATTCCTCCTTTGAATATTGCTTATTTAAAATACAATACTGTTTGTTTCGTAGTCCCGCGCAACCAAAACAATTCTTACAATTCGTACAATAATCACAGTACTTTAGGTCATGACAGCCATAGCAAAGAGCACTATAGATAGCTTTGTAATTACGATAATTCCCTAAATATTCGCAACAGAGCTCGTTTTCCTCAGTATAGTTCATGTCATAGCAGTCCTTGCTGGTAGTGGTTTGAATATTGTAGCTACAGTCTTCATTTTCGGTTATTTGAAAACAATCAAAGCAATTTTTACTATTGAAAATATAATTTCCATTAACATTCTCGCAATTAAGGCTCACCATTGATAAATGAGAATGCGCTTTTTTGAGATCATCAAGACGCCTTTCAGTCTCTGCCACCATACCTGAATCACAAAACGAAAACTCCTTGAAAAACTTCTCGTATTTTTCGCGCCCAACATCCTCATTGAACAGGTGATATTGTTTCTTACGCAAGCCTGTGCAAGCAAAGCAATCCCTACATCCCTTCAAGTCATACCCGAAAAAGCAATCAGAACTCTCATAACATTCCTGCAAATAGGCTGAGTGGTACAGTTTTTCACAATCAATGCATTCATAACAAAATTCAGATTTTCGTACCAGGAAGCAATCCACACAGTCTTTCGAGTAATAGGGATTACCATACATGCAATCCTCTATGAAGATAGAGCCGAAACATAAGTAACAATTCTTTATATCCCCCACATAGTTACAATAATCAGAATTCTCCGCATTAGTGAAGATTGCTAAATTTGCCCTGGGAACCTTGGTCTGTAATTCATGAAATTGCTGAAAAAAGGAACGATTCCAATCAATACTCTGCGCATATTTAGCCGCATCCCATTTATCACTCAACCACTCTTCCTTGCTGTAAACAGGATAGGGCAGGTCGCTATGATACATGGAAATGATTGTCTCGCCGGACATATCGGACTTTCGCCTATACAAATTCCGCTCATTTCTGACGGCCATCCTGCGTCTGACCCTTTCTTTCGGACACAGAGTCGGCCCAGGTACACCCAAACGCCGATAGTATTCCATGTCTTTATCAGAAATCTCAAACTCAGAACCGCTAATTTTACAGATTTTTTTCATATTTCAGCCCATGTGTTTCCAAAAGCACTCAAAGCAATAAACCTGCGATTCACAATGTGGTTTATATGTAGAAATTATATCTTTTTTGCAGGCATCACAAATCCTTTTGTATAGCCTCCACTCGTTCCGGAGTTGAATACGCTGATCAGCTCTGCACTGTGGACAATAAACAGGTTTTCTAATGCCGTGCTTTTTGTAATACTCAAGGTCTTTGGGAATAATCTCAAATCCCTCATTACATATCTGACACTCCCTATTTAGCATATTATCAGCTATCTTCTGAGTTTTCTTGGATAAATCTTTATTTACCAAATCATAAAAAGTAAATACACCTCGCTCATATAGATCTTCTTCAATTTCAGCAGTCTTTTTCTTATAGAATTCTTCATCAACTTTTTCATTCAGAATATAAAAACGGTCTTGTTTTTTAGTTAAGTAACAACAACCAAATAGATTCCCGGACTCAAAACAATTATTACAATATTGAGAATCCTTAAGGTTTCCTCAAAAGTATAAATGTTTACAATTAAACAAATAGTGAGCGTAACTGATATCATAGCATATATCCATTCCCGTCGGCATAGGCCCGCAATCATAAGAATCTTTAGTGCCTGTGTCCAAATTTGCCATAACAACATAAGCACTATCCTCGGAATGGCGCGTGTCAAAACAGCCGTGGCAGTTTTTACTGTGGTAAACATAGTCACCTGTGCACTCGGTAGTGTCATGTTGGTGACTATAAATTCTTGGAGTTTTGAGTTTTAATTCCTCCAATTTCTTCTCTATAAATCCAAGGGCGGCATTGTCTCCATAGTCTAATTTAGCAGCTTTTTCTTCATAATCTTTCTTTGAGTATTGTTCATTAAAGATCATGTATTGTTTATCACGCAAGCCGGCACATCCAATGCAATTTTTGCACCTTCGCATATCATAGGATAATTTGACCGACTCGCAATTGCTACAATCCTGGCAGAAATCACAGTTATAACAGCTGTCGCAATCAATACACTGATAACAAATCTCGCATTGTTCACAGTAACCGCAATCATAACAGTCTATCAGGGTCTTACTATTCTCTGAGTAACAAACATCCCGACATTGCCCACAGTTAAAGCACATATAACAATCTTTGGAGACAACAATCACATCGCCATAAGGACAATTTTCACTTGCTCTTGTATAGGCACCGCAAGAAGGAGATTTCAAAAATAAACGCCGAAATTCTTTCACAAAATCAAAATGTGGATCTTCAAAGTTGACCTTCATTGAGTAAGGGATAAATGTCTACAGCCGGCTCTTCATATGGATGTACCTTCTTCACGGCAGCTAAAACCTTATCGATTCCTTCCTCGGGACAAATAGTTTCGACTCGTTCCTCATCAATTTCTTCGATTTGACCGGGCTCTCCCTTGAAAGGTTTTGTTCCTTCGCCACATCTATAGCGGCCCACCCCTTTTACCGTAAAGCTACAGTAGTCATAGTTGCCAATATGGCCCGCACCAGCCTCCGCTAACGCCTCTCTTATGCTGTTAGCATGAGAGCTCGGCACATAAACTGCGATTTTTACAAATTTACCGTCCATGCATATATTCAATCACACTAAAAGCCAATATCCAACAGTCATTATCGATACATCTACAAGAAAATGACTAATCCAAATCCCACGCATACTTCTGGTCCGATAATAAACAAAACACCAAAGAAGACCTCCTATAAATACAGCAGTTCCAAAAAGAACGGTCATCCACGGTGTGAAAAACTCAGAAAGTATTAAATAATGATGACTCGCAAACCCAGCGCTGCTAATAACAGCAGCCCACACAGGAGTCAGCTTAAGTAGTAGCCCCCTAAAAATAAACCATCGCCAGTAGTATTCCTCAATAAGAGAATGAACAACACTCAGAAAGAATGCGAATAATAGGTAATGCTTCATAAAACCCAGACTCTCCGCCTTCACTCGAAGATTACTTGAAAATTGATGAAAGAAATCCTGCGATAATAAGAAAATGAACAAAATGGCCATAGCAATCAATAACCCGGAAATCAATCCCCACTTTATTGAGTTTGTCCGATTTTTGACACCGTCTTTTAATAGCTCATTTCCAAGAAGAAGCCACCAAGTCAGAGGCCAAACTAATATTAAAACCTTAACTCCAAAATATATAGCTTGAGAAAAAGACGCTCCATCAAAAAGGATAAAATAAAAATATGCCCCAATAAGCTGAATGAGCAATCCAGGTAAAACACCAAAGTAAAACAATTTACTTTTTCTAGTCATAGGTAAATTTTATCAGAAAGAAATATGAAACAGAATCAAATTCTCTTTCATATGCCATAACGTAATTTATTATCACCATAAAGCTTGTTAACTCGGTCGATAGTGTAAAATAAATTGTCTTCACCCTCGTCATTCTCGAACAAATTCAAATTGTAGTTTTGATAAAGCTGAGTTACGCCGATGCCAACAAGGCGCACAACTTCGCCGTTCTCAACATTTCTCAAAAACAGGTCTTTAATAGCAGGAAAAAGTTTGCTATCCATGCTTGAAGGGATTTCCAAAACTTTCTGAAAAGTGAAATCATCAAAAGAATCTCTGCCTCCGGGACCCCTTTTATATCTTATTCTCACAAAAACTGTACGGGCCTTTAAATTATGTGAGCGCAATTTGGCAAAAACCATAGCGGCCAATTCTTTGAGTTTTTTAAGACAAGCCCGGTTATCAGAAACTGATTGATAGAAGGTTCTTTCCTTAGAAATAGATTTCGGCAAAGACGCACTTGAAATGACTTGTGAATTGTCTATGCCCATAGAGCGTTTCCATAGGGGAATCCACTGGATGCCAAAATGGTCCATCACCTCGGCAAGACTTAGCGCGCTAAAATCTCCAAGTTTTCTAAGACCAAATTTCTCCAACAGACTATATGTGCGGGGTCCTATGCCGGGCAAGGCCCTGAGCTCAAGTGGGGCCAAAAATTTCTTCTCACTTCCATAAGGAACAACAGTTAATTTATGGGGTTTATTTTGACTTGACGCAACTTTTGCTACAGTTTTGTTACTTGCCAGACCACATGAGACAGAAATTCCGGTCTTTCCATAAGTTTCCATCAAAATCATTTTTGCAAAGAGCTCGGGTGATTCACCAAACATCTCGGGATAACCGGTTATATCGAGATAAGCTTCATCTATCGAGGCCATTTCGACGTCAGGAGTATGTTTTATTAATATTTGATAAATACGTTTCGAAAAATCCCTGTAAGCATCAAAGTGACCGGGAACCACAACAGCCTTAGGACATTTTTTCTTAGCTAAATACATCGGCATGCCGGACTTTATTCCAAATGCTCTGGCTTCATAACTGGCCGCAGAAACAATGCCTCTGGTTGAATTAGGACCACCAACCAGAAGTGGTTTGCTTCTCAACTTTGGGTTTAATATTTGTTCTACAGAGGCAAAAAACGCATCAGCATCTATATGTAAGATCTGGCGCTTCGTCTGCTCTAATGGCAATTGAAACATCACAAATTTTTATAAGTATTATCGTTACGCTTCCTGAACTTGATATTTAACAAGAACCATCTCAGAACATTGCCACCTGCCCATCCAGTTTATAATGACGAGCTTTAAGTGATCTACGCCAAGCCTTTATTCTTTGAAATAAATTGCGCTTTTTAGAATGAATGTTCTTTCGCCATCCACTTGCAGCATTGAATTTCTTCTTGTGAAGCCTGATTTTAGATTTGTTTTGCCTGGTTGTGTCGAGAGTTAGAGTGATAAACATTAGATATAGGGTTAAGTAAATAATGTAGGGTTAAAAGGCACAGTTATCGCTGTTTGAAATTGAATTAAATTTTATTTTTCTTAATTACGCATATTGCCGTATCAATGAGACCACTACTCCCTGAACTGACAACTCATTTTCCGGATATATGTCCTGGTAATCTTTGTTCTCAGCTTTCAAATAAACTTTGCCATCTTTCTTAATAAATCGTTTTAAAGTATTTTCACTATCAACAAGAGCAACTACAATGTCTCCATTACTCGGTTCAACTTTGGAGTTAACTACAACTAAATCTCCTTCAAAAATACCCGCATCAATCATGCTTCTGCCGGTAACTTCCAATATGAAGAAATCTTCAGCATTTTTTGCTAGATCCTGGCCAACATCCATCCAACTATTAATATATTCTTCACTCACCACCGGACCACCTGCGGGAATATATCCCAAAACGGGCAACTTAATACTATTGACGGCTTGTAACTTCTCTTTAATCTGACTAAGCAACTTAATGCCTCGTGGAGTATCATCTTTTTGTATGAAACCTTTATCTTGCAGTGCTTTTAAATGTTTCAAAACACTATTGTCTGAGCTGACTTGAAAATGTTCCCGCATTTCACGCAAAGTAGGGGATTTGCCAAAGGACAATTGATACTTTTCAATGAATTTCAACACGGCTTCTTGTTTC
>JAQBYK010000049.1 GCA_027622635.1 bacterium | reverse complement strand
GCGGGTTGCGTTTGATTTGTATGATTGTAGGACCGGATTTTTTTTGGTGAAGCTTGTCGGAATATTTGCCTTCATAACAGGCTTTTACAATTTCCGAACCTGTATAAAGCTTCTCGTATGGGGGTACATATGTATTTATGTGATTAACCCAAAGTGCATAATTGTTCACGTTTCTTACGGGAATGATGCAATATTTTGAGGCCGGTATTTTGGCTTCTGCAAGGGCTTCTTCGATTAAGACGAAACGTTCGGATGCTGTTAGGGGGTTTTGAGGCAAGAAGTTTTTTTCCGCACTTCCGATTACGATTATTACACGGTCATTCTCTTTCAGGATGGTTTTAATAACCTTCAAATGTCCGTTGTGGAAAGGCTGGAATCGACCGACGTATAGTGCGGATTTCATGACTGGAATTTTAGGGGCAGAGCCCTCGGAATGCAAGTTTTATGAAGCCATGATTCTATGTGCCGGTTGAGTTTTGTGTGCGTTAAGTTCTACCAGGCGGAAGATTTTGTGGATGGTATTTGGGTTTAAGCCTTTGTTAATGAGCTCATCTTTGTTTAGGCCTTCTACAATTTTTTTGAGAACCAAGTCTATTTCTTTGTATGTCATTCCCAGCTCTTCTTCGTCTGTTTGATCACAATAGAGCTCTGCTGAAGGTGCTTTCTCGATAAATTCCTGTGGAAGGCCAAGGTGTTCCGCTAATTTGTATACATCCTCTTTGAATAGGTCGCCTATTACTTCGATATCTCCCGCAAGATCACCATGCTTTGTGCCGTAGCCAAGCATCAGTTCTGTCTTGTTGGATGTTCCGATGACCAGGCAGTTTCTTGTGTTTGCAAAACTATATAGAATGGTCATTCGTATTCTTGCCTTTGTGTTGATTTGAGCCAGATCGTTTGGTTTCCAGCCTAATGCCAGGAAATCGGTAAGATATTTGTTGATTGGAACGTTGTAGTGTTCAACATTTAAAAATTGACACAGGGTTTTTGCGTGTACAGAGTTTTCATCCATGGAGATGCCTTTTTCCGGCATGAGAATTGCCGTGACATTACTGGGGCCAAGTGCGTCTACAGTTAGCTTTAAGCAGAGCGCGCTGTCTATTCCTCCACTTACTCCGATAACGGCTTTTTCAAATTTGGCCTGTTTGAAGTACTTGTGTATGCCTGCGATTATTTTTGTATAAATGTTGTGCATGTTTCAATTTTCAATTTTTAGTTTTCAATTTTCGACCCGGACGAGAATTATAAAAGAAATCCAGAATATTGGAAGGGGTGTATCGCAAAACAGATTGCCTTAATTTTTTAATTGTCGTTTAATTTCCATCTCTTGGGATCTTTTTTTGAGATCGGCCCTTTTGTCGTAGAGTTTTTTGCCTTTGCAGGTGGCGATTTTTACTTTGATTAACCCTTTTTTTGAATAAAGTTCCAGTGGGATACAGGTTGTTCCTTTTTCGGATATTGCGCGTCCAATTTTTAGAATTTCTTTTTTGTGGAGAATAAGTTTACGTTTGCGCGTTGGGTCTTGTTCTCCGCGACTTGAGTGTTTGTAGGGGCTGACATGTGCTTCGTTTAGGAAGGCTTCCTCATTTTCAATATCTACAAATGCTCCCAGTAAATTTGCCTGGTTATTCTTTATGGATTTTACTTCGTCTCCATTTAAAACAATTCCTGTCTCGAATGTGTCTATAACATGGTAATCGTGAAATGCTTTCTTGTTTTTGGAGTAACTGGGGCTCATAGGAGTTTCATGATGTATTTATCTATGGGTGCGAAGTCGTCTGTAAGAATAGGCATATCAAGTGGGATTTCTTTTTTCCAAAGCTGTTTGAGGTATTGATTTAATTCTATATCAGGACTTTCAAGGCTTGGGGTTTTTTCTGATTTTAACGCTGCAAGTATTAAGTTTTGGTTAAGCGTTCCGTCGTCCGGATAATAGACCGCAAAAACTAAAACCTGTGGAAATACGGCACTGAAGGTGTGGTATTCTGCTCTGAAAAATTCGCTCTTTTCTCCTTCTAATGCTGAAATGACATTGACTAGGACTATCCCGTTTTCGCTTAAGGCATCGTACATTTTTTGGACTGACTCTATTGTGGTGAGTTGATGGGGGATTGAGTAATATGCTTTGAAGGCGTCTCCGAAAATCACATCGTATTTTTCCTTTGTGGTGTTGATAAATGTTCTTCCGTCTTCATGAAAAACTCTTAGACGTGGACTTTCTTCCAGGCGGAAATATTTTTTTGCAAGCTCGGTTAGGGCTGGGTCGATTTCTACTACATCAATTGTGGCTTGTGGGAATTTTTCCAAATAATGCTTTGGGTAGGAATATGCCGCACCTCCAATCATTAGGGATTTTTCAAAATCTGGATTGAAATGTTTCGCGAGGTCGTAAAATTTTGTGTAGGTAAATACCAGTTCGTCGCTTTCTTCAAACATTGCCGAGCTCGAATTTTTGTTAAGGCTCATGCGAATTATCGGCTTCAGGGTTTGATAATCACTGTCTTTGTAAATTTTTACATTGTTGTAAAGAGTATCAATTTCTATGATTTTGCCATTTTCCATGGAAGCGTCCGCTGTATTAACGGATATGAGATAGGTGATAAGTGTTAGACCGATTATTATTTTAAGAAAAAGTGTTTTCTTGAGATTTGCCAGCATCGAGGTGGTGACCATCAGTATTGCCAGAAGCATTAAAAGTTTTGTGTGACCGATATATGATATGAGGTAGAATCCGGAGAGAAATGTTCCAGCGATGCTTCCCATAGTTGAAAGTGCGTAAAGATTGCCAACTGTGCTGCCGGCTTTGTCGATGCTTTTTACTTTTAGTTTTACGGCATACGGAGAAACCATTCCCAGGAAGATGCTTGCAGGCGCGAAAAGAATTGTGGTTGCCAATATGGCTCCGAGTCTTAAGTTTGTGATGTTTTGTTCCACGAAATTTAGGGTGATGTTTTTTGAAACTGTTGTGATTGCGATCAGGAGTCCGGCTATGAGAAGAATTAGTGAGAATTTTTCGAAGCTTGGTTTTTTGTCCGCCGATTTTCCTCCGAGGTAGTATCCCAGAGAGAGGCTGCCCAGGATGATGCCGATGAGGCTTGTCCATACGAAAATAGAGGTACCTAAAAATGGCGCCAGTACGCGTGAACCTGTTAGTTCAAGCATCATAACTACTGAGCCGCTTATGAAAACGATGAGTTCGAGTTTGTATTTTTTCATTATGGGAATGATAGTGGAAGAGGGGTTGGGGTTCAATAGTGGGGTAATTTTTGATTATTAAATACTACAGACTTTCTAAAGTGGCCGTTATGCTCATTGTTTAAACGTTTTTTCGATGTGTGGTAACTTCGCTTACGAGTATTTGGACTTATTCTTGATATTTTTCTATAAGGAAATTGTATTTTTTAAATTTATTACCATGAGTTCAGGATTATCCAGTGTTCCAGGCGGTAGTTCCGTTGCGGAGACTTTGGCGGCCATAGGGGTACATGATGGGGGTAGGGAGATTAGAGAATTAGGGGAGGAACCGCAGGTTGCTTTTGGACCGGGAATGGATGATTTCGATAGATCGGCCCTAAGGTTAATTTCTGAAGCTTGTCATGACGAAAGGGTTGAAGGTGGAGAGATGACAGTGGTGGCTTGGTTGGCGGAAAAAACAAGGATTCCCGCTTTAGCAATGCGATTATCTGCTGATACTGCAGAAAGAGTTAGAGAGTCTCTTGCAGGTTTATTACGATTAGCTGATGCTGAACCATGGGAGGTATATGGTGGGACGGATTGATGAATTGAAAGCGTGTGAAAGGTGGGTAGTGTCAATGTTTTTGGTTTAGATTGATGTTTTTGGAAGGGCCAAAGTATCTTTTTTACCGAAGTGTCTATCGTCTCTTGAGTTCAATCCCTAGCATTTTACGATATCTTGTTTGGTGATGTGTACCTGCGGTGTGTCCACTTTTTGTGGTACAGATCATGGCGGAGAGAGGGGGAGGCCCCTCCCCACCTGTGGTGTGGCCCCCGCGGCATGACCCTACGGGCCTTCGACCCTGGTTCTCATCTATCTCGTTCAATATGAAAATCCGTCATCATCTTTGATGGTGCCGTATTTTGATGGCGGAGAGAGGGGGATTCGAACCCCCGGTACGATTTGACTCGTACACACGCTTTCCAAGCGTGCTCCTTCAACCACTCGGACATCTCTCCTTTTTTGTAAGCTTTCTTTGTCTCAGCGCCGGCAGAGCCAGACGCTTCGCCTTGCTGCGCCCTGTTTGCCGACAGACAGGCTCGCGTCGTGTGCCGTTTTTTGTAAGCTCGCTTCGGTAGAGCTTGGCCTTCGCACTGTCTGCTCGCATTTTGTAAGCTCGGCTTTCATTACGAGCAAACAGGTTATAACATGGTCGTCATTTTTTGTCATCAAAATCGAGTTTTACAGGTGGAGATTTTAGAAAAATTTTAAGAAAATTTAATGATTGATTGTTAGGGTGTGGGTGTAAATTATTTAATGAGTTTTCTATGAGGAAAGGGTACTGTAAATTGTCGAAAGATGAGAGAGCTTTGCACGAGCAGTTTGTGGAGTTTGGAGGAGATGCGCGTAAGTGGATAAATGAGTGCAAACTTTTGTTATTAAAAATTCAGCGTATGAGGATTTGGGAAAAGCGAGGTTTTTCGTCTTTGTATGAGTATTCCTGCAAATTAGCTGGGATTAGTGAGAGATTGGTGGATGATAGTTTGTGGATTTTGAAGGGTTTGGAGAATAAACCGGAATTAATGAAAGTGGCTAAGGAGAAAAGTTTAAGTGCTGTTAGGCAAGTTGTGTCTGTGGCAACTGAGGAGACTGATGAATTTTGGGCCGAGAAGGTTAGACGGATGAGTATAAGTGAACTAAGAGTTTATGTGAATGAGTGGAGATTGGTTTTTGAAGCGGATTCAGACGAGGGAGATTATGAACTGTTTCCCGAGACAAAACTTGGAAATGGCGTCTCGCTTCGTAACGTTACGAGATCACAACAAGAAAGTCTTGTTGATGCAAGGACAGGCGAGTTACTGGAGAGCCAAAGTGCTCCATCGGTTGTGCAAATTAACCCAGCTGGGGTGCAAGGCGTCCCATCGGGTTTGCAAGGTGATTCATTGGGAAGCCAATTGAAAACCCGTTTAGATCTTAATTCTGAGCCAAGACCTTTGAAAGTGATTATTCCTTTGTACCTTAAACCTGAAATTGCCGAGGAATTGTGCAGGTTAAACAATGATGATTGGAATGAACCGATCAATGAACTATTGAAGTTGCGTAGGGAGATGCTTGAAAGAGAGAGGCCTGTTCCCGTTAAGACAAAATCGCGATATGTTCCGGCTTTGATAAAACGATTTGTGTTAAAACGGGCAAATTGTAAATGTGAATTTCCTGGTTGTGCTAAGCAATATTTTGAATTGCATCATGCTGATCGTTTCGGTGTGACTTGGTTGCATGATCCAGCGCGACTTTTTGCTTTGTGCAGCCAACATCATCAGTTGGCACATCAGGGCCTAATTAATAATGAGGACAAAAACATTTCTGAATGGAGTGTGCGCGCTGACGTTGATGACCACGATTTGCGATATGGAATTGATCAGCTGGTGACGAAGTTTCGGAGGGTAGCTCCTGGAGCGTAAGTTTTCGGATCGTACGCGGATTGCGGACGTCATGCTGGAATGGATTGCTGGACGGAGTGAAGGCATCATGCTGGAATGGATTGCTGGACGGATCGCGGACATCATGGACGAATGGATTTCAGTCCTGGTTGCGGACGTGACAGTGAAGGGCAGTCCTGTCCAATATTTTATTGGTAATGTTCCGGATTTTGTGTCATCTTTTCAGTGATTTTTGAGATGTTTTATGTTCTCTGATCCCATTTTATTTTCCCTGACCCTATTTTATGTTTTCTGACCCTATTGGATTTCTTTATTTTTTGGTCGCACTTCTGATTACCTTAACCGTGCATGAAGCTTCGCATGCCTTGGTTGCCTATTATTTGGGAGATCCAACGGCTAAAATGAAGGGCAGGCTTACCTTAAATCCAATAGCGCACCTAGATGCCGCAGGTAGTATCATTTTTCTTATTACCCAGAGAATTGGCTGGGGAAAGCCCGTCCCTGTGAATCCAGCGAATTTTAAGCATCCGGTTAGGGATAGCGCTTTAACTGCACTGGCCGGGCCAATGTCAAACTTCATTCTGGCCTTTTTTGTGGCTTTACCCTGGAAATACTTGGGAGAATATATGCCAGAGCCGATTTTGATTATTGTCCAGTACACCTTTCATGTGAGCATTTTTCTTGGAATTTTTAACTTATTTCCTTTTCCACCCTTAGATGGTTCTAAAATCTTGGGTCTTATAATTCCGAAACGGTTTCATAGACAATATGAGAATTATCTTTATCATGGCATGAAATATTTTGTTGCGATAATTTTGATTGATGTCTTTATTCTTGGCAATTTCTTTGATTTCTCCTTTTTTGCCTATGCCATGGGCTATTTGCATGACAAGGTTAGCGTGGTTTTGCTTTTGGGTACATAAATCTAGTGGTGAGGTCTTATGTCAAGGCACGTTATATTGCGTAAGACTCTTTTAACTGGGCTTGTTTAAGGGGCTTTACATTAATTTGTGACTTCTTTAAAATGCTAGTTGATCTGCTCTGTATTGTCAGAGCCTTACCTACTCTCTCTATCAATTCAGTGTCGGGAGCTCAACTATTTCGTTCGACTGAGGTCAATCGATGAGGGCACCCATTTTATCACCCCAAGGGGGACAGTCACTGAGGCGTCCACAGCATGGCGGATCAAAAGAGAAACTATTCCTTTGTGAATGGTTTTTCTTTTGATGAAGTTGCTCGATGTTGGGAAGAGTGCCGGATGTGGAATGTGGGAAATTGTTCAACGTTGGAAGAGTGCTGAATGTGGAAATTGTTCAATGTGGAAGAGTGCTGCAATAAGAATGGAAGTCCAGCTTATGTTTTTGGAGATGCTTCATTCTTCCCAAATTTAAAAGTGCGTGCTCCAAAAAAATAGAGATTGGCGATAGCGATGGCAAATAAATCAAAGTGATTAACCTGGAAATGTGCCATCAGATTGTATGCAAGAGCTGCAATGATTCCGAAAATTATCTGTTGCAGTTTTATCATCGGAGAGCTTTTTGGCTCTATCAACATTATTGCCGCAAAGAAATATATTGTTGCGTCTGAAAGTGTAAATTCTAGAGTTGTGAAATTGATGGTAGCATCGAGATTTGTTCGAAGAAAAAGCAGAATGCTATGTGCAACGAGAAAAGAAAATAAGATCCTATATTTGCGCCATTTTCCTAAACCGAAAAACATCCAAACCAGGATTAACAACATTCCTAAAGGAAAATTATAACTGCCAATCAGGGCTTTATAATTTGTGCCCCACCACGATATGAATGGTGCATCGAAAGAGGGAATTACAGTAGAGGCCAGGTAAGTTAACAGCAAGGCAAATACCACGGGGTTTATTATTGGGAAATTTTTTCTTTCCAGAAAGAATTTTGAAAAGATCGCGATGAAAGTGACAATGATAGGATAAATAACGTCGGCGGTTTTGATGCCGTAGTGAAGGACCAGGAATATTATCAGTGTGCTTATGACCGTGTTATAAATATTCTTCTTTTTTCTGGAAAGAAAGGTGAACAGGTAAAAGAGTGCGAGTCCAAATCCGAGTGTGGCACCCAGGTGAATAAACACTTTTAAACTAAGGTTTTGGACTATTGCCCCGAGGCTGAATGCAGCCAATAAAAGAGTGACTTGTTGCAAGGGGTTTAACTTGAGTTTCATAATGTCGGCGTTTATACTGATTCTACTTTACTCTAACTTTTATTATGAATAAAACAATACGATTACTTTTGCTTATGGCTCTTATTACAGGCACGCTTTTTAGCGCTTGCAATAGTGCTATTGTTGAATCTCCGCCTCCAACGGACGAGGAGTCTGCCCCTGCGATAGACTTTGAATTTGATGCTGAGTCCGAAGTTCATGAAGACACCTTGGGTGATGACGAATTAATTCTCGAGGAACATGATGCCGAGGAAGTGGAGGATGAACCGGCCGTGGAAGAGCCGGTCGTGAAAGATGAACCGGTTGAGAAAGAACCAGTTGTGGAAGAAGTGTCAACTCCGGAGCCTCAAGCAACGACTGATTACAAGGATGGTGTATATAGCAAGGTTGGTAGTTATTCTAACCCTGCCGGTGGGGATTCTATCAATGTAAGCTTAACTTTAAAAAATGATGTTGTTACCGCCCTGACAGTTACTTCGACTTCGGTTAATGCTACAACAAAAAACTTTCAGGGACTTTTCATAGAAGGAATCAAT
>JAQBYK010000048.1 GCA_027622635.1 bacterium | reverse complement strand
CAAGCCGGTGCGGGAGTAACAACAGAACAACCGGAAAAATTCGGTAAGGTTCTTATTCTTGAGGCCTTACCGGGTACGCAAGGTATCTACGGATTCCTTGTTGGATTCTTGATACTTCTTTTCACAGGTGTCCTTGGTGATCCTGTAGAAATCACACTTATGCAAGGATGGCAGCTGTTTTTCGCATGTTTACCATGTGGATTCGCTTGTTTATTCTCAGGCATATATCAAGGAAAAGTTTCAGCGGCAGGTATGAACATGATCGCTAAAGACGCTGCTCAAATGGGTAAAGCTATGGTCCTATCAGCGATGGTAGAAACATACGCCGTACTTGGATTCTTGATTTCAGCCCTTCTTATATTCTTTATCCCTCTAGGATAATGGCATTACAAAACATATTAGACAAAATTAAGCAGGAAACTTCTAAAAAACTTGAAGAATTGGAAAAAGAATTCAAGGAAAAAAAGAAGAAGCTTGAAGAAGATAACGAAAAGACTAAAAAAGGCATTGATGAAGACATGCACAATAAAGTCGAAGACCGCAAAAAGAAAATCATCGAAAAAGCCGAGACCTTAGCTGAAAGAGAAGGTAAAAACAAAATGTTGAAGTCAAAGAGAAAGTTAATTGACGAAGCATTGGAAGAAGCTATTTCCGCACTTATCAAAGCTGACAATTACGAAACAATCCTAACAGATATGCTCAAGAAAATTGATATCAACGAGGAAAACACGGTAATTGTCCCGGCTAGAGGAAAAGAAGAAGTCACCAAAAAAGCAATAAAAGAATCGGGAAAGAAATTTTTCTTATCTGAGAAAAGCAGCGATATTGGCGGCGGGTTCATTCTTAAAACCGACAAGATAGAAATAGATAATTCATTTGAAACTATAATTAAAAATCAAATGAGAGATGATCTGGAAATTGAACTTAATAAATTGCTATTTTAATGACAAATAAGCACGATTTTGCGTACAGTGTAGCCCTCGTTCGTACTCTAGAGACATTACTTCTCAATGAGAACGAAGTAGACCGTATGATACTCGCTAAAGACGCGAAGGAGTCATTCCGTATTCTTAATGAATTCGACTACGCGGACAACAAGGCAAGTATAGAAGACGTTGGTGATTTTCAAAAAGTTATCGATGAAGGATTGGTAGACATTAAAAACGCGCTTGTAAAAGCCACTCCCGACCAAAGAATTCTAAATATTCTGTGGCATCAATATGATTTTCACAACATCAAAACACTGGTAAAAGCAAAATTATCCGATCGCAAATTTGAAGACATCGAATATCTGCTTAATAACATGGGGGCTATTCCCATAGATGCTCTCAAAAAGTTTATTTTTGACCAAGAAAATACAGCTTTCGGTCTAACTGAGAGGACAGAGGAATACATCAAAAAGAAAATCAAAAAGGTTCAAGCTATATTTGAGAAAGAGGGAAATCCACAGGTTATCGACCTATACCTCGACCAAAAACTGATGAAGATCATTTTCAACATCGCTAAAGATTCAAGAAATGATTTCTTGATCACCTACACAAAGAAAATGATCGATTTAAACAACATCAGATTATTCTTCAGAATGAAATCTCAGGATAAAGAGCTGGATCTATTTGAAGTCGCATTTCTTTGGCACGGTGAAATTCCTTACAGCAAATTTAAAGACGCATATACACACAACCTGAGCGAGTTTCCGGAGCTTTTCAAAGGAACAGCTTACGCAAAAATAATAGAAGAAGGACAAAGACATTACGAAAACGAAAAAACATTCATATATCTTGAAAAAGAGATTGAAAATCACCTAACAAATTTTATCAAGAGAGCAAAATTGATCCCATTCGGACCGGAACCACTAATAGCCTATTTCATGGCTAAGAAAAACAACGCATTAATCATAAGAATGATTATGATAAACAAATTAAACGAGTTCGACCCGGAAGAAATCAGGAGTCGACTCAGAAACCTATACTCATGAATTACTCAATCGCAATAATCGGCAACAAAGAAACAATTCTCGGCTTTAAAGCACTGGGACTCGAAACTTTCAACGCCAACAGTTCGGAAGAAGCAACTGCAACATTGTTTGAATTGAAAAAAGAAACAATCGAAATAAAAGGCGACACAAAGCCTAAATACGCAATCATCTTCATCACTGAAGAGCTTGCGATGAATATTAAAGATGAAGATTATAAAAAATTAAGCCTATCTTCTCTCCCGGCCATAATTCCCGTCCCAAGCTCCAAAGGTGCTACAAAATACGGACTTGCGCGTATAGGAAAAATGGTAGAACAGGCAATAGGATCAGATATAATGGGAGCTTAAACATTATGAAAATTAATTTAATTAAAAGTCGAAATATGGAAATTTTAAAACCGCGCGCAGTTCAAGAATTTTTGAGTACAATCAGTACTCTAATAATTCTTGCTGTTTGAGCACGGTTTTAAAATTTCCATATTTTGACTTAATAAACTAACTAAATAAACCATGGATAAAGGAACTATTGTAAAAGTATCGGGACCACTCGTCATAGCAAGCGGCATGAAGAATGCAAAAATGTTCGAGGTAGTCCGCGTTTCTGATGAAAAACTTATGGGAGAAATCATAGAACTAAATGAAGATGAGGCTTCCATTCAAGTATACGAGGAAACCACCGGCATCGGTCCTGGTGATCCTGTTTACCTAACCGGTGAGACAATGTCAGTTGATCTCGGACCGGGACTTTTGACTTCTATCTACGACGGAATTCAAAGGCCACTCAAATCTATTGAAAAAGAAGCGGGCTCATTCATCACACGTGGTATCGATGTTCCGGCTCTGGACTACAACAAAAAATGGGATTTCAAAGCAACTGCAAGTAAAGGTCAGTCGGTTATCGCCGGAGACATTCTTGGTGAAGTACAAGAGACAAACCTGATCAGTCACAAAATAATGGTTCCGCCAACAATTGCAAAGGCAGAGATTACAGATATCCAAAGCGGATCATTTACGCTTAAAGACGTCGTTGCAACAATAAAAGACGAAAATGGGAAATCTCATGAACTTACTATGGTACAAAAATGGTCCATTAGAAGACCTCGCCCATTCCAGGCGAAAAAGATTCCTACAGAACCACTGGTAACCGGATCCAGGATCCTCGACACACTTTTCCCAATGGTAAAAGGTGGTGCAGGTTGTATCCCGGGGCCTTTCGGAGCCGGAAAAACAGTTACACAACAATCACTGGCAAAATACTGTGATGCTCAGGTAATCGTATACATCGGTTGTGGAGAACGCGGAAACGAGATGACCGAGGTATTGATTGAATTCCCGGAGTTGGAGGATCCAAACACAGGAGAACCTCTGATGAAACGTACAATTCTTATCGCAAACACTTCCAATATGCCTGTAGCCGCTCGTGAAGCTTCAGTCTACACGGGTATCACTATCGCGGAATACTATCGTGACATGGGATATAACGTTGCCTTAATGGCCGACTCTACTTCTCGTTGGGCGGAAGCTTTGCGTGAAATGTCCGGTCGATTGGAAGAAATGCCAGGTGAAGAAGGATATCCGGCTTACCTGGGATCAAAAACTGCTGAATTCTACGAAAGAGCAGGATCAATAGTTTGTATGGGCTCAGATAAAAGATGTGGTTCAGTTACAGCTATCGGAGCTGTATCTCCTCCTGGTGGAGATCTATCTGAACCTGTAACTCAAAATACTCTGCGTGTAACTAAAGTTTTCTGGGGACTGGATGCAAAACTGGCTTACAAACGTCACTTCCCGGCAATCAACTGGCTAAGTAGTTATTCACTTTATCTGGATAACGTTGCTGATTATTGGAAAAAAGAAGTAGCGGAAGATTATGCAAAGATTCGTGAAGAAGCTATGACATTGCTTCAGCAAGAATCAAAACTGGAAGAAATTGTCCGATTGGTAGGAATGGATTCACTTTCTCCAAAAGAAAGACTTGTTCTTGAAACATCCAAATCAATCCGTGAAGACTTTCTATTCCAAAACGCATTCGACAAAGACGACGCATACACTTCACACAAGAAACAATACTGGATTCTAAGGTGTATTTTATCAGTTTATAAAGAAGCGTCTAAAATAGTGGAAAAAGAAGACTTTGATTTCAATGATCTATTGTCACTGCCTATCCTACAAAAAGTCATAAAATGCAAAGAGATAAAGCCTGATGAATTAGAAAAATTCGAAGCTCTTGAAAAAGAAGTTACAAGTGCAATAGCTGAGCTAGGAAGTAAAGTTAATTAACAATTTTATTATGCAGACATTTTCGTTCAAAACTGACCACGATTTGGTTAAGCTAACATGTACGCTTAACCAAATTCTCGCGATCATGATCGCTCAAAAGTGGTCTAAAGTTTTTCTCCAAAAATGTCTGCATAATAAAAAATATATAAATTTAATCCCACATCATGCAAAAAGAATATAAAACCTTAAAATCCATAGCCGGACCTCTCGTACTGGTCGAAGGAGTTGAAGGAGTCAAATACGAAGAACTTGTCGAGCTAACAACCCCGGATGGCTCAAAACGTATGGGTAAAGTCCTGGAAGTCCACAATGATAAAGCTCTTGTCCAGATGTTCGAAAGTCCACAGGACTTAACAACTGAAGGAACAAAAGCTAAATTCCTTGGAAAACCACTTGAAATCGGAGTTTCTCAAGACATGCTGGGACGAATATTCTCCGGAAGCGGTTCCCCACTGGATGATGGTCCGGAAATCATTCCCGAGAAGAAACTCAACATATCAGGTGCACCAATCAATCCATATTCAAGAGACTTTCCAAACGACTTCATCCAAACCGGTATCTCCACAATCGATTGTCTCAACACTCTTGTACGTGGACAAAAATTACCGATCTTTTCAGGAGCAGGACTACCCCACTCCCGAGTGGCAGCTCAAATTGCCAGGCAGGCAAAAGTGGGTGGAGATGAAAAAGGAGAATTTGCTGTAGTTTTCGGCGCAATGGGAGTGACTTTTGAAGAATCGGAATACTTCATCAACGAATTCAAAAAAACCGGAGCCATCAATCGTTCGGTGCTATTCATCAATACCGCTGCCGACCCTGTTGTCGAACGTATCGCAACACCTCGTTTGGCGCTAACCACAGCAGAATACCTTGCCTTCGAAAAAGGAATGCACGTACTTGTAATTCTTACCGATCTTACAAACTATTGTGAAGCCCTGCGTGAAGTATCAGCCGCTCGTAAAGAAGTCCCCGGTCGTCGTGGATATCCGGGATATCTATATACCGATCTTGCGACTCTTTATGAAAGAGCCGGTCGTATTAAAGGGAAGGAAGGATCAATTACTCAGATACCTATTCTGACAATGCCTGAGGACGATATCACCCACCCAATTCCGGATTTGACCGGATATATAACTGAGGGACAGATTGTACTTTCAAGAGCATTACACGGTGAAGGAATCTATCCTCCCGTAAATGTATTGCCTTCTCTATCACGTCTTTCTCCAACAGCTAGAAAGATCACCCGTGAAGACCACGAAGGAGTATTTGCGCAGATGTATGCTTCATTTGCTCGTGGACTTGAGGTAAGAGATCTCGCCATCATTCTTGGAGAATCGGCACTATCAGATATCGACCTTAAATTCTTAAAATTCGCAAAAGAATTCGAATCAAAATTCATCACCCAGGAAGAAAATGAAGATCGCAGTATCGCAGATACACTGGATTTAAGCTGGAAACTAATGAGCGCTCTACCAAGAAACGAACTAAAGCGTTTGAAGGAAGAACACATAGATAAGTATTTAAATACTAAATAATGGCAAAACTAGACGTCAAACCAACCAGGATGGAGCTGCTTAACCTCAAGAAAAGGGTTAAGTCAGCCAAACGTGGACACAAACTACTTAAAGACAAACAAGACGGTCTTATGAAGACTTTCATGGAAATAATCCGTGAAGCTAAATCAACACGTCGAGAAGTTGAGGAAAAACTTTCAGGAGCCTTCAAAAATTTCATGCAGGCATCTTCCATGATGCTACCGGAAATGCTGGAAACAGCCCTCCTCTACCCTTCTGCAAAAGTTGAGCTGGCCGTAAAGACTAAAAACGTGATGTCGGTACACATTCCTTACTTCGATCTCAAACAAGAAGGAGACATATTAAACTATGGTTATTTACAAACCTCAGGAGAATTAGATATCGCACTAGGTGCTTTTCAAGAGGTATTTCCACTTTTAATCAAACTGGCGGAAATAGAAAAACAGGCCGAAAGACTAGCCGCTGAGCTTGAAACTACTCGCCGTCGTGTAAATGCTTTGGAGCACCGCCTAATCCCCGATCTGGTTGAAACAGTCAAATTCATCTCAATGAAGCTTGCGGAAGCCGAAAGATCCACTATAGTAAGCGTAATGCGTATCAAGGCAATGATTGAAGCGCAGGAAGAACTGGCAAACGTTTAATCAAAATTATTATGGAAGCAAAACATCAAAGACCATTAAGTACAGAACCCACTCAGGACAAAACCATGGAACTATTAAGGGGGATGCCAGAAGAAGCAAGGAAAGACCCAACAGCCATACAAGCAGCAATGAATATGGCCACACAAATAGCAGCCGCATCAATAGCAATCAGAAATCCTCCTAAAAACCAAAAACTTCGAACCTAGAAAGTTCGTCACAGTTGAAAGGCCTATTGCAAAAACCCCTGCCAAAGCAGGATGGATTTCAAAGTACTTAACTAAGAAATCCAGAAAAAACGAGCTAAGCACAAGCGAAGCCATATATACTGAAAGATATTTCGCAAACTCATATACTTTTTTCCCTTCCTTGCTGGCAAAAGTCCATTTTCGATTGTAGAAATATCCAAATAAAAGGCCGGATAAATAACCGATGACAAAAGAAGGAATATATGGATACTCTAAGGCATCAATCAATATATAATATATAGAATAGTTAATAGTAGTCCCAATACTCCCTATTATCAAAAATCTTTTAAATTGGCGTGTTGTGTGTTTATATTTCGACATAGTTTATCGTTATTCACATGACACCACTTCAATTAGCAGGCGCACTCTCAATTCCTTTCCTAATTGCACATTATTTTATAGTTAAAAAGGAGAGAAAGAAATTAAAAATCATCCTCTGGATAGTAATAATACTGAAACTCTTCGTAGCACTAACAATGGGAGGTCCTGACATGTATTGGTTCACAAGTTTTATACAAAAATTCTTATCAAATCCAAGTGAAAATCCCTGGATATATAGCTATCAACATATAAATGCAGATTTCCCATATCCACCTCTTTTACTCTATATTCACACTTTTTTTATGTGGATTTTTAAGCCTTTCCTAAACTTAAATCCACCATATTATCCAACTCCATATTCATTTTCCATCCTAAGAATTCCTTTCTTAATAACAGATTTAATATTTCTTAAAATATTTCTCAACCTAAGGGCAAATTCCAAATACAAAGCCGCATTTTTCTTTTATCTCCTAAATCCGGTTTTTCTATATCAACAATATTATGAAGGTCAAATAGACTGGGTTGCACTACTTCCATTCGTATTTGCAATATATGAATACGAAAAAAACCTTGTCTCAAAAAAATTCTTAGGCTGGTTATCACTGTCTCTAATGCTCAAACCATTAGCATTACTATTGATGCCTGTGATCTTCGTTGACATTATTCAAAAATACAAAAAAACACCAATCAAAATTATCAAATACTCGCTCCTTCTTACAATTCCCATCATTTTATGGAAAATCTCCGAATTACCATTCTCACTTTCGATAGAATATCAAAGTGAATTTGGAGCGGGAGCATTTAACAAAATTTTTGGGAAAAACCACTTATTCCCACTACCACTTTTTGCAATAGCATATTCTATAATAGGCATTTATTGGTTGATTAATTCCTTAAAGAATACCAACTGGACAATTCCGGAAAGAATAATCATCGTATTGCTCCTTTTTGCTTCACTAGGACACCCCGCAAGAACATGGTTGCTATGGACAACACCATTCATAGTTATCCTGGAATTCAAAGGAAAGCTTAAACTATTATCATTGTTTTGGTTATGGACAACAGCACATTTAGGCAGAACACTACTAAACAAGACCAGCTCAATACCAATAGCATTTAGTGTGTTGGTAATTTATTTTCTCAACCAGGACTATGCCATTAGCCTCGGAGGAATATTCAATTCACTCAAAGAAATTTTCGGAGAACAAACAACAATTCTAATTGGGTACGGTACCGGCTTAATTTTCAGACTTACGGGACTTCTAATAATATATAAAATATTTAGATCAAAATGGAAAGAAAAATCATTATCGCAGTAATAATCATGATATTATTAACAGGTTGTTCACAAAAGAATGTTTGTGAATACAAGTACACATTAAATATTGAAAGTTCCTCTCATGGCTATAAACAAAAAACAAGTAGCATTTGTTGCATAAAAAACGACAACAATCCAAAATGCATACCCAAAAATCGTGATCTCTT
>JAQBYK010000047.1 GCA_027622635.1 bacterium | reverse complement strand
CCTGAATGCTCTTGAAGTTGTTCATCCCGAACAAAGGATGGTAGATTGGTACATCTTCCTGGAAGACAGCAATGTCCTAAGTGTATATACGCAATATGGGAATGGTCTACTTGGATATCAATTGCAACAATTCGTAAAAGCTATGTTGGAAACATTAGAATACAAACCTGTTACTCTCGAACCCGGAGAGGATTATAGCGAGTTACTTAGCGAAATACTTTCCAATGTTTTAGTCGAAGACAAAGGTATGGCCATGATAACAAAGCTTCCAGACAGCTTAATAATTGAGACTGATGCTATTGGTGTTGGCACAGGCCCTGTCGATTATTATTATAGCTCTAAGATGGATTACACTTTCAAATACGAACGTGAAAGTGACGTCATTTTGGACTCCAGAAAGGGAAAAACATCTGCATTCTAATATCAAATATATGAAGCCCGGGAAATATCTTACAACTATGATAGCTGCTCTGATTGTTATTGCTATTGCAGTGGCCAGTTTTATTTTTTCTCTGGTCAATGGGGACCCCGAAATACCTGGTCCTGACTTGATCGAAACACAAGAAGACAACGTGGGCTTTCCTGATCATAAACCTAATATCCCTAAACCTACCAGCCCGCCTGAGTAATTCTCAATTTATAATTTGCAATTTTCAAAGCTATGAGTGGACACTCAAAATGGCACTCCATTAAACACAAAAAAGGAGCAGCCGATGCAAAACGAGGTAAGATTTTCACTAAGCACGCAAAGCTTATAGCTGTTGCTGCTCGTAGTGGTGGTGATCCTGATATGAATCCGTCACTACGGTCGGCTATTGATAATGCAAAGTCAGACAATGTACCTAATTCCAATATTGAGAAAGCTGTAAAGAAAGGTTCCGGTGATGACAAAGATTCCGCGGCTTTTGAGGAGGTAATGTATGAGGGTTATGGCCCGGAGGGTACGGCAATGTTAATTGAGGTTATAACAGACAATAAAAACCGCAGCCTTACGAATGTTAAAATCATCATGCAGAAAACCGGTGGTAGGATGGCAGAGGCTGGAAGTGTAGCTTGGCTATTTAACCGAAAGGGAGTAATTACTGCAAAAGCCGGTGATTTGGACAAAGATGAGGCAGAACTTATTGCAATTGACGCCGGTGCTGAGGATTTAAGCGTCGAAGATGATGAATTTGAAATTATCACTGCCGATACCGATCTGATGAATGTTCGAAATTCTTTGGTTGAGGCCGGATTTAAAATCGGGAAATCGGATTTAGCTTATTTGCCAAAGAACATAGTTGAGATAGACAATGCCGATAAGGCTGAAAAAGTCTTGAGGCTGATTGACGCGCTCGAGGATGACGATGATGTTTCAAGAGTTCACAGCAATTTCGATATTCCGGATGAGGTAATGGAGAATATTGGTTAGTCCTCAAATCTATATGGTGATCCTATGGGCTTCTCTTCTTCTTTTTTGGGTTTCGGTTTGAATTCTCCTTTTTTCTTTTTCTTCTCTTTTGGTTCTTCTACTATAATTTCTTCCGCCAATTCTACTGTGTCATTATCTTTTTCCGTTACTTTTTCATCTTCCCTGATTATGTTTAGTCTTTCAGCTTGATATTCTTTTATCTTTTTTATTACATCGTATTCCGCCTCTCTTAATTCCATGTTCTCTATTCTAAATCCGGCTGCCTGAGTATGTCCTCCCCCACCATAGACTTCCGCTATTTTTGAGACATCGACTACCGGACTTGTACTTCGCATACTTACAGAGATAGACTTGTCCTTCTTTTGCTTCATGAGAAGTACAATTTCCGCTCCGGGCGCATTAGTCATTAATTCATCAATTATATCTCCGGTCTCTTCAACCTCACTTCCGGTATCAAGTAAATCCTGCTGACTAACTACTGACCAAACTACACGATGTTTTTCGTCAGTTTGAATTTTGGAAAGAACCCTACCCCACAACTTTAATTGGCTTAATTGTTTGGTTTTATATATGTACTGAATTATTTCTTGCTGGCGAGCTCCATAGGCAATAAGCTCAGAAGCTTTCTCAAATGCTCTCGGTGTTGTATTGGCGTTTTGAAAACTTCCCGTATCTGTGATTATTCCTGTCAAAAGAAGTGTAGCGACGTCTTCGTCTATAAGCTCTGTTTTTTCTTCCTTCCCAAGTTCTTCGAGAAGAGGCAAGATAAGCTCGGTTGTAGAAGCTGCCATAATGTCTACGTAGTTTATCTTTGCAAAATGTGTGTTGGAAACGTGGTGATCAATGTTAATCACAGGTATCTGATTAAACATCTCTATGTTGTTTTCATATATTGCTCTAAGTTGACCCAACTCAGCCGTGTCTACGGTTATTATCAAATCATAGGCAATTTTCCCTTTGTTGAAGAAGATATCATTCTCTGAGAATTGCCCCTCAGTCGGACTAATGATTATGTTCACCCTGTCGTCTTCAATTGAGCTCTTGATCTTATCGACCTTTATTTTCTTACAGTCGATTGTGATTATAAAATCGTTGGAAGAAACCAATTTGTTTCCCACAATATTTATATTCGGAAGAAAGTCGAATACTTCTGGTACCGGGTCACCACAAATTACCGTTACCTCCTTGTTGAGTTTTTTCAGTGCAATGTAAAGCGCAATCGCACTTCCGAGCGAATCTCCATCCGGTGGAGACGATGGCAGTACAAGCACTTTGCTGCTTCTCTTAATTAAATCTATTATGTTTTTCTGTGTAGAATCAGGCATTTTGTTATTTAAAGCCATCAGTATATTTTAAAACATTTTTAGGCTTGTGTCAATAGCCCCTGACTAGTCAAAAGGGAATTATTATATCACCTTTGTGATTATTTTCTAAACTGAAAAAATTAAAGCTGTTGGGCTCTATATATAGTCTCCGCTACCTCTTTCCTGGTGATGTTGTCGTTTGGGAAATAATAGTAGTAGCCACCATATTCATCGTCTATGTGCTGCTTATCCAGAAGATTTTTGTTGTCTGCAAATACAAAATATTTCCCGTACCACTCGTCTGTATCAATATCTTTAACCTTGTTATTGAGAAGTTTATCTTTACTCATTACTCCATCAAATAATGCCTCTAAAATTATCTTCATAGCTTCTACCCGGTTAACCTTGTCGTCCGGCTTAAATTTGCCATCAGGATAACCTTCCACCCATCCCCTTTCCTTTGCATAGCAGATATATGGTGCAAACCACTCCTTCTTAACGTCCGGAAAACAGTCACTGTGAATTGATGGATCCGGTTTAGTTAAACTTCCAACAATCATTTTGGTCAGCTCCGCCCTGTTAATTTCCCCGTCTGGTTTAAAATTTCCATCCGGATAACCTTGGATTACTTTAGTTTCAAATAAGGAATTTACGGCTTCTGCATTTGGGTGATCATCTCTTAAGTCCGGGAAGTTTTTAAAAGGAGAATATGCCTCATCGCCCTCTAATTCGTAGAATTCGAAACTCTCCAGTATTTCGACAATGTACTGGTCGTAGTAATCGGAGTGCGGATAATTGCTTTCAACATTGGTGTCTGTTAGACTAAAAGAATCGCCATTCTTTTCAACAAATATACGATTAAACTTTTTGCCCTTACCGCTGTCTTTGTACTCTGCCTTTATTGCTTTTTTTAGTCCATGAAAAACAATCTGTTCCTGTGAAAGAAGGCTTGCATTAGCCCCCTCTGCATGGCCGGCCACTTTGTCTATATTGATGTCCTCATATTTTAGCACCTGAAATATCGTAGTATCATCTACAAGCTCTATTCCATTTGATAAAGTATTAATTTCAAATTTCGTTGGGAAAATAAAACTATAGTTATCCTTTAGATCAATGTAGTGATGCCAATCATCCGTAAATTTAAATGATCCCTTTATTGCTTCAGCTATCTCAGAATACTCATCTTCGTTTCCGGTTAGGGCTACTATAAGACTCCCATGTCTAAGATATGTCACGTTAAACTCGGAGTCCTTTTCTCCATCATAATATGTCGCATTTTTTGCTATCAGATCGCCTTTTATTGTTGGGAAAATCTCGTCCTCCACTTTTTCCAAAGAAATTGAAGAATCCAATGTTGCGTTAATTGCCTGGTCAAAAGAGATTCCTTCAAACTCACGGATAGAATAAAAATATTCATCGTTAGTCTCCTTTGGTGCAAACCCGGCGTTGTACTTACTTATTTCATATACCTTCCAGTCAGTTGGGAAGCTAATGGAATAAGAATGCAAGGTCGAAGACCCATTGTACTGATACCAATTGCCGGTTTCCATTGATGCCGAATTCGCAGTTAGCGTAGTTAGGGTCATGAGCCCTAAAACAAGCAGACATTTTTTCATAGTGAAAAAATCTTACTACTCATTAATACTAAAGTCTAGAGCCTGCAGTTGTAAGGACTCTTTGTTCTTCCATATATTCCTGTCTATCTGAAAAACCAAATCAATTTTTCCCTGTTCTCTCAATTTATCCGCGAATTGTCCCATTCTGAATGCGATAACTTTGTGATTGTTTATTGAAAATTTTAGATGATTCCCATCCCTGCCCACCTTATCAATAAACATTGGTTCAAGATTCTTCATCAGGAAGATTGGCTTTGAGTTTTCTTTTCCAAATGGTGCAAGGCTTTCTATTTCATTTATCAGATCAAAATTGATTTCCTCCGACTGCAATTCGCAATCTATCTCCAAGGTGGATTCTATATCAACATTTTTCATCTTTTCCTCAGAATACTTTAGAATGCTGTTTTTGAATTCTTCCAGATTTCCCTTTCTAATGTTAAATCCTGCCGCTTGCGCATGTCCCCCAAAACTAATTAAATATTCTGAGCTGTTAGCAATTGCGTCTATGATATCGAAGTATTCAGGTCCTCTGCATGAAGCTACCAAATTATCTCCAAAGTCCTGCAAAATAATTGCCGGCCGAGAATATTTTTCGGCTAATTTCCCTGCAATAAGGCCTAAAATCCCAACATGCCACTGCGTGCTATGCGCAATCAAAACAAAGGGGATATTGTTTTTATCTATTTCCATTTCGACTTCCTCCATCGCATTTGCTGTCATATCCTGTCTCTCTTTATTGAGCTCATCCAGTTTGTCGCTTAAAATTTTTATCTTTTCCTGTGAATCATTCTCTAACAACAGGTTGAGTGCAGTATATGGATCCCCAATTCTGCCAGCCGCGTTTAATCTTGGAGCAATTTGAAAACCTATGTCAGTAGTACTCATGGGAGTCCCCACCTGGATATTTGAAATTTCTTTTATCTTTTTTAGGCCTTCCCACTTAGTGTTTGCCAACATTTCCAGGCCTCTTTTAACTATGAGTCTGTTTTCTCCGGTTAGTGGTCCTAAATCGGCTACTGTCCCCATTGAAGCTAAATCCAAAAAACAGTCCATTTGTTCGGGAAGAAGTGCTTGGGCAAGTTTGAGCGCAACTCCGGCTCCGGTCAGGTCCTTACATGGATAATTACAATCAATCCTTTTAGGATGAATGATTGCTATAGCTTGCGCCGGAACTCCCTCAGGGATTGTGTGATGATCTGTTATAATTGTTTCCATCCCCAGGTTTCTAGCCTTTTCTATCTCTTTCTTACAGGAAATTCCACAATCAACCGTGATTATTAATTTGACTCCTTGTTCCGAGAATCTATCTATGAATTTTTCTGAAAGCCCATATCCGTCTTCAAGACGATTTGGTAGGGTGCAATCCACCTTCGCGTTCATCTTTTTAAGTGTGTGAATCAAAATAGCGGCAGCTGTCATTCCATCAACATCATAATCTCCAAATATCATTATTTTTTCACCGGATTCAATCGCTTTTTTTATTCTCTCCACTACTGTTTGCATATCCTTAAAAAGGAATGGATCATGAAATTGTGTTATTTCATTTAGGTCCACTTTTAATCTGCTTTGCAGGATCCTCTCGAATGCGGGTTTTCTAGTATCCTCGTTTTTGACTACCCAGTTTTTTCCTAGAACAGACATTGGTGATGTTATTTACGTTGTGGCAAAAGCCAGTTCACATTATCATACCTCCTAAACCAAGTCATTTGTCTTTTTGCATATCTGCGAGTGTTGCGTTTTAGTATTTCAATGCATTCATCAAGTGCCATTTCTCCCCTTACATAAGGGATGATTTCCTTCACCCCCAGCGAAGACATTGCGGGAAGATTCTCGTCGTAGCCCTTTTCGACAAGATGTTTTACCTCCTCGGTCAAGCCTCTTTTTAATTGACGATGCACTCTTTCATTTACCCTTTTGTAAAGTTCCTCACGTGGCCATTTTACCCCAACCATAAATACATCGAATTCTATATTTTTTTTGTGGGAGACAGGTTTTTCACTCTTATTCATGGCTACTTCCAAAGCCCTGATAATATATCTGCTGTTGTTGGGATGAATAGTGGCCGCCGCTTTTGGATCAATTTTTTCCAGTTTTTTGTGTATATGTTCAGAACCCTTTTTTTCAAGCTCTTTCTGGAGTTTTTTTCGAAGTTTCTCATCCGGTGGCACTCGTGGTATATCATAATCCTTGATTATTGAATCGATGTATAAACCGGTTCCTCCTACTAGCATGGGTGTATTGCCCCTCTTATATATTTCCTCAATTTTTGATAAAGCCAATTCCCTGTATTGCGCTAACGTAAGCGGCTGATCCGGCGTGGTAATGCCAAGCATATGATGAGCTATTCCTTCCTGATCTTCTTCTGAAAGCAAATCGGTGCCAATATCCATTCCTTTATAGATCTGTCTGGAATCAGTCGATATTATTTCGCCTCCAATCTGGTGAGCTATTTTCAGGGAAATGCCAGTTTTGCCTGAAGCTGTAGGCCCCAGAACCACTATCAACGGTCTTTTGGCCATTTTGAGAAATTCCTCCAGCTGTCTTGCCATATCATTCATAATGTGCTATAAATCCTTCTATTTTAACTTGGTCAGAATATTATGGCACAATTAAGTCAAAAGCAAACACTTTCGGTTTGGGAAGTTAATCCCGAAGACATAGTGATGGATTACCATGATGCAATGTCCAGATATAGTCACTATGCTGAAATCGCCTGGCGTGTAAATGCCGGCATGCCACCCGGTGCTGTTGCAAGAGATATGGGTTTTGCACCCGGATCTATGGAATACACCAGAATAGCCAAGGATGTCCCACTTTGGAGGAGGGAAGAGCGTCTTCCCAGGGGTGTAAGAGCAATAATGCGACTCCATCTGGATGGTGTTTTTCCCGGATTGTCAGACTACGAATATTCACCTGATGGTGAAAATATTTTTGATGTGAATATGATTGACGCCTTTGACTGCAATAATCCAAAATTTCGAGCCTTAAGCTTCCTTGCCAGCATGCAATATTGGACAGGGTCTTTATCCCAACAAACTCAAGTAGATCGGGAGAATACGACAAAGGTTTCAAGAATTGACAAAGGTGATATTGAAACAATGCAAGATGTCGTACTTGAGCTAATTGAAGCATTAGACTGCGATTTTTCAAATTATCCAACACATATTCAGCTGGCTTCATACGTCTCAAGAGTTATAAATCAACTTGGATTACCTCTTGGGCAAAGGTCAAAAGCAGATATTAGCATCCCCGAGCATATTAAAGCTGCATTAAATACCTTAGATGGGGAATGCTCCAGAGAGCATACATACATTGCATTAAATGCAATACAGGATTTCATTCTTATATTTTTGAGTACAAGGTGTCGTGATTGGCCCAAGAGAAGAGGCTACACAGGTTTTCTATTTAAACCTGATCCTGAGATAAAAGAAGAACAAATAAGAATTTTTAAGGAAGTGATGGAAGTTGGCTATATGGGTATGCCGGTCACTGTCAAACCATATAAATCTGCGACACGAGTAATTCTCCCTGGAATGACTGATGACCTGATGTCTAGGATGCAAAATGAACTGCGAGGCAGGATTTCTTCAATGACGAATGCTTTAAATTGAAAATTGTTTGACTTTTTTGGGCTTATTGCTTAGAGTGCGTGGGCGTCATAGACAGCAGGCAAGAACATAAGCCCTGCCGAGACATATATATTCTCGATTGTCTGTGCGCACAAATCGAGATTTTTTATTTCAAAATTATGCCGTTAACAAAAGAGAAAAAACAGGAAATTGTCAGCAATCTGACTCAGAATATGAAAGATGCCAAATCTGTGGTATTTGCTGATTTCAGGGGTTTGAGCTTTGAAAATATGACAAAATTGCGTAATGAAATGCGTGAAAATGGCGTGCGTTATAAGGTTGCTAAAAAGACTTTGTTACGAATAGCTGCCAAAGAGGCCGGTTATGATGATATTCCCGATGAAGTCCTGGAAGGTCCGGTCGGTGCTGCTTTTAGCATGGAGGATGAAATTTCTGCAGCTAAGCTTATTTACAAATTTGCCAAGAAGAATAAAAATCTGCAGTTAAGAGGCGCTCTTTTTGAAGGTAGAGTTATGCTCACTGCCGAAACCATCGAACTTGCAATGTTACCGGGCAAAGATGAACTTATTGCTAAATTCCTATA
>JAQBYK010000046.1 GCA_027622635.1 bacterium | reverse complement strand
ACCTTGTATCCCGCATTGTGCAAATCAATCGCCAATTTGTCGTTTAAGACATTTTGAGCATCGATAACCAACGCCCCGGGTTTAAGTACTTTCCTAAATGTTTTTATCTCATATCGCAAATATTCCTGATGGCCCACTGCAAAAATCATGCAGTCAAGATCTGAGAATTTGTCTAACGTATTATTGATTTCAAGATCCGGCTTTTCGAACCATTTATGGACATGGGGATCATGCAAATTAATTTTTATCCCCTTTTGAATCGCACCCTCAACGAATACTTGTGAGGGTGAATTTCGAGTGTCCGAAAGATTAGGAAGATATGATATTCCACAGAGAAGCACACGTAAAATATTCGTGTTATTCTGGAAATATTCACTCATCATGTCCAGAACATGCAACGGCATGTTATAATTTATCCGCAACGCAGCGACAGTCATACTCAATTCGATCTGGCTATGGAATAAATTCTCTAACGACCATTGCGCCAAAAAAGAATCCTTTGTTAAACAATATCCACCTACGCCAAACCCGGGATATCGAATGTTGTCATGTGTCCCCTTACGCATCTTTATAGCTTCTACAACAGCAAATAAATTAACACCAATATTCTCTGCCATTAAAGTCCATTCATACATGAATGCTATATTCATTGCTCTGTATGAATTCTCAAGAATCTTTGCAAGTTCGGAAGAATAGGTGTCTTCTAGTTTCGTTAACGGATATTTCTCTGTATTAATGATTTTATTGAGAAATTTTTCCGCTGCCACTTTCGAGTTATCATTGACCGCTGACATCACACGCCAAAAATTTCTTATCGAATCAAAATAGTTTGGACCTGGCATGACCCTTTCATACGAATGTGCCAACAGCACTTCCGAAGTGATGCCTCGTTTGCGTCTCTCTTCTTCCAATATTGGCAATACGATTTTTTTTGTCGTACCAACCGGCACCGTAGTCTCTATCAAGACTAAAGCATCCGGCATCATTCTCTTTCCAATAGTTCTGATCGAATCTGAAAATGAATCTATGTTTATCTGAATATCTTCCTTTTTGAAATTATCGATGTTTTTAACATCTAGCGGGATATCAACAACAATTACATCTGCAATTTCGTAAGCAGAGAGTGATGCCGTCGCTGTCAGATTCTTGTTAACATACACAGCATTATGAATTGCGCTGTTAATTTGCGGATCGGGAGAACCAATTGGCGATTTCCCTTCAAGAATCTTCCCTATTTTCCAATAACTATTCTCAGTATTCAGATCGACACCAATCACAAAATAGCTTTGTTTCCCATCATCGTTCGTGCAGTTTGCAACAACAGAAGCCAAGGCTGTTCCCACAAATCCCAATCCTTGAACAACTACTATTTCTTGAGAGTGAAGCTTAGCATTTTTTGTTGCAGTGAGTATTTCTTGGAAGCTCGAATCAATTTCAAAATCCGTTAAAACCTGATATTGTGTGCCGTCTGGTGCTATGGAAATCATAAATTATTTTTCTCCGCTGAAAAATGCTGATCATAACCTTTTTGAGCCTTTTCATAATCATCTGGCCGACCTATATCCAACCAATATTCGTCCATTTCATATTTCACAATTTTTTTGTTTGATTGGAGCATTTTCTTAATGAGCTGATCCATACCAAAATATTCGTTCTCCGGGAAGAGAGAAAAAATCGCAGGTTTCATTACATAGATGCCGGCAAGTATATGAGTAACTAGGTCGGGCTTCTCTTCTATTCCTGTCACAAAGTCCCCGTCGAAGAATATGTTCCCGAAATGGTAGGGCGTAATTTCCTTTTTGATTGCCAGCGTGAGATCCGAATTACTGTTCAGAGCAAGATTGTATATCTTTGAAAAATCTATCAAGCTCAATATATCACCATTCATAACAATAAATGGTTCATCCAATTTCTTTTTGAGAAGCAAAATAGGTCCGGCAGTACCAAGAGGGATATTCTCCTTACTCACCTCTAGTTTTACACCATAGCGTGATCCATTCCCAAAAAAATTTTCTATGTAATCAGATTTGTAGTTTGTCGCCAGATAGATTTCATTAAATCCATACATCTTGAATCGCTCAATTTGGATTTCTAGAACAGCTTTCTCTCCCACGGGCAATAATGGTTTGGGTATCACCTCTGTAAACGGTTTTAGACGCTGTCCTAAACCACCAGCTAAAATAACTGCTTTCAATTTATTTCCTCCGTCAAATTAGTGTAATAAAAGTCGTAATATTCAAAGTCTCATTTTTGCCCATGTTCCGATCCATATTTTTTATCCTGGCAACTCGCTGTTCAAAAAAAGTCTGCACACCATATAAGATCTTCTATTTCTCTTTCTGCTTTACCGATTCGGATGTAAAGTATCAATTTAATTTTTTGAATGAATCGCGAGCGCCTTCACATATGCTGCATGAAGCGCAATGGATGCTTTCTCCCAGGTGAATTCTTGAAATATTCGTTCGCGAAAATTGTTGCGGTTTCGGGGAGAACTATAGGCATCAAGAACCGCCTTTCGTATAGAAACAATGTCGTTCGGGTTGCAGTACCACACATCATCGCCAAAATATGGGCGTCCAAATCCTCTCTCGGTCATCACAGCATTCACCCCCATCAGTCCCCCTTCAAGAGCCGTAAACCCTACAATTTCACACCAACTTGGCGCTGCTACCACCCGTGCATTTTTCATCGCCGAAAAAAGAATTTCTCTCTCAACAAATCCCAAGTAATGGAAATGTTTGTGCGCTTCAATCATTTCCCGAAATTTGTTACAATAACCGGGATGTTCTTTTGTGAATCCGCCAAGGAAAACAATATGAATATCGGTCCCCACCATCGCTTCCATCAGTTTCACCTGATTTTTGAGCGGCTCTATACGACCCATTACCATAACAAAATCTCTTAATGCATACTTATTGAAAAAAATATCTTGTGAAATATCCAACAGGTCTTTTTCAATTTCAACTCCGGAAAAAACTATCATGTTTGCCATACCAGTATATCCTAATTCCTTATTAATTGCAGAAAGTTCCATTGAGGAGTTCGGAATCAGCATAGTAGTGTTTTTAAGAACATATTCTTGTTGTTTCTTGTAACCGACAGCCAATTGCATAAAGGCGTTTCGGAAATCTCTGTTTGCCACACAAAAATGAGCAGTACGAATTTGCTGGTAAAGATCATAGGAAGGAAATATCTTGTAGAGTTTGGCTGCCAAGGAATCATTACCATATCGTATGTAGAAATCGTAATCTTCTTTTGAGTTGTACATCGGAGTCAAGACTACGGGTTTTTTGAAGCGTTCTGCATTCTTCAACTGAGAATAGGTCTCATGAACACGCGTAATTCCTGTTAGATGTACTAAATCATAGTCTGTAACATCCATATCGCATTGTGTCGAAATAGTAACTTCCACACCCATGTCTTTCAAAAAGGGAATTGGTTTCTCCATTTGAATGGTATCTCCCCCCCTTTTTGTAAAGATATCAATTCTGCACTGCATCAAAACTTTCATGTCGATCTTTTTTAGTAAGTTTTCAGGAATAAATTTATTAATTTGATATAGATGTTTTTCATTTATAATATTCCCCTTTGTTTTAACATGGTGCATCTTTGTTCAACAAACAATCTCTGGAATAACTTTGGAAATAATTCCATGTTCACAACAATTTTTTCCCCGGACGAAAAGGCATCAACCATTGCCTTGGAAGAAAATATTCTACCTGTATTCGAATAAATGTTCTTAAAAATCTCATATAAAATATGGCGTACGCAACTAAAGGATTAAGTCCGTTGTGCATAGAAACATGCAATTCATCTATTTGTGTTTTAATCCAGTTTCTCCCTGATTGTCCACCCTCCTGCATAAACGCAACAATTTTAGGTGAATATATCCCTTTTTCAGAATTTATATGAAGACGAAGCAGCCAATCATAATCCATCGAATTTTTCCATTGAGTATCAAACATCCCGTATTTTTCATACGTGCTTTTTCTTGAAAGAACAGTTGGATGGTTTATTCTTGGCATAAAATATCTAATCATTCGATAGTATTGAGGATCGCCTTCAATTCGAAAGGTAGGATTCTGATGATCATCAATTAAAACAATATCACCAAAACAATATGAATGAATGGGATGTGTTACCAACAATTCAACTGATTTTTCAATTTTATCCGCCGGAAAATAGTCGTCGGCATTCAGAATTTGAATAAATTCACCCTTGGCTAATCGAATTCCTTTATTGAATGCATCACTAATTCCTTGATCCTTTTCTCTTAGAAAGAGAGATATACCTGTATTGAATTCCTTGACGATATTTGAAGTATTGTCCTCAGAACAGCCATCGATAATAATATATTCAATATTTTTATATGATTGAGAGAGAACGCTCTCGATAGTCCGGCGAATAGTGTGTTCTGCATTCCGACAAACCGTTATAACACTTACCAGAGGAATACTCAAAGATGATACTTTCAATAGTCAGCACTCCTCAATTACGTTCAAGAAGAGCGGCACGCGTAAAGTCGGTATCACACATGAAATATATTGCATCGTCATCGGCAACCGTATCATAAATTCCACGTTTCAAGAAATCTGTTTTGATAACCATTGAAGGTTTATATCCTCGATTCTCAAATATTTCCCGACCGCCTCTATTGTATTGATTTGATGCCAATGTTTTAACATGATATCCATTTTCAAACAGACTTTTTAGAACCTTACGCATATTATGCTCTTTATCGTTATATCTTGGCTGATGAACTTCAAAAAGAATCTTTGGTCCAAAAGATTTGTCTTTTAGAAGAGGGAGAAGACTTTCAAACACTTCGACCTCAAATCCTTCAATATCCATTCTAATTAAGTCAATTTTTCTTTTCCCCTTCGCAAATTCACTAATTGTCATTACTGGCACTTGAATAGGCGTTCTGTCGACAAGTGATTCTGTTTCAATTCCAGAATGTACTTTTGGATAAAATGTATGCCAATTTGATTTCTCAGATTCATAGAAATTATCCATTCCCGTCTTATTCGAAATTCCTATATTATACGTTTCAACAATATTTTCCAATTGGTTTAATTTTAGATTTAGACTAAGAAGTTGGAAATTTGAACTTGATGGTTCTACAGCGTACACTTTTCCGTTTGTTCCTACTAGATTTGCCATCATTGCCGAATAATAACCGATATTTGCACCGAGGTCAAATGCGACCATACCTTTTGATAGCTCTCTATTAAGTATAATAATATGGTCTTCTTCCCTAGTCTCCAGTAACATCAACTGTTTTGAGATTCCTTCATCTTTCAAGTCTATCAATAGCCGATAATCATGAATCTTTTTCTCAACATATCTTGTTCCAGAACGAATCTTAAAGTGATAGTATGGATAGGTTATCAGTAGTTTTGCCAAGTCGCGTGCACGAAGATTTACGTAATATGAAATATTTTTTAGATTCATTTTTATGCCTTCTATTTATTAGTTTTTTTATAATTTATTATTTTGAAATATAATTTTGCTAAAGATTAAGAATGATGTCATAACTTTGCCTAGCTTGACATCGCTAATTGTTATTTGAAATTAATAGTGATTTAACACGACATGTAAATTTTAATAAAAAAAAACCATTTGTATAAAAAAAAATCGAAAAATATGAACTCATATGAACGTCTATAAAACCTAACACTACTCACCTGTTTTTTCAAGCACTATAACGTAACTTGAATTTGGCCACTCTCGATATGTACTCTGTTGGAATTTCCTAATTTTACAATTAGGCAGATTTTTTACCATATGTAAAAGATCTCGACAATATCCAAGCTTTTTCATTCTCCATGTTTCATAAATATTACTACATCCCTGTATACTTGGCTCACAACAGACAATACCTCGCCTAGAAACTCGCCACATTTCTTTCAACGCTTTATTTGCTTTTTCTTGCCCTAATTGTTCTAGTACATGATGAGAGAATACAACATCATATGATTTATCCTCCAGATCCAATGATACTACATCAGCAAGAAATAGATGTTCTAACATCGGCGTAGTAACCAAATTAACTATGCAAGAAGCAATGCGAGAATAAGTGTACTCAAACCCATATATAGCAGTCTTAGGTAATAAGCGATGAAGTAAAAACATATTACCTCCAAACCCGCATCCTGCTTCAAGTACCCGCGGCTCATCCAATACCTCGCAAAACTCTTTAACAGCATTTAATGTATCAAGTCTTGTGAAAAAATTACAACCTATCCAATTGCTATTATTATATTTTAGTGGTACTAACTGCCTTAATACCTCTAAAGTTTCATACCTGTGTTGATATCGATTATACGTCGAAACTCCATAAGCCGAGATACTTCTCCGCACGGCTAAATAGTCTTTAAATCCATGAGCTAGCCTCCCTGCTTTACTATGCCATGACAACTCAGATTTTTCAATCACATCGTTCCAGAAGTTTTCCGAATAGAATTTAAAACCCATCTCCTCTTTTGCAAAACGAATATGCTCATGGAGAGCATCCCATTTTCCATGTTCTGGATGTTCAGGCGTCCGATGCTCTTCAATAAAGTATTTTTGTTCTGAAAATGAAATTGAAGGTACCTTAATAATAATCAATTCTTTCACAATAAACTCATTTAAAAAATAATTCTATCAATCAATTGTAGAATATTACATTATCCTTTGAAGAATTTCAATATCAATTATTTTTTGCTTTTAACTATATAGTAACTTACCATACTAGTTATAAAGAAATAAACTATTTGTACCGCTGTATTCATATACGCGTACCAAACTAGCGGCATATTATAGCGAGAAACCAATAAGTAACCGCCAAAGCTGATTAAAACTAGAAACACAATTTGGTACAGATCCAACATCTGACGATTTGCCGCATTGGTCACAAGACCTAAAATATTTGCAGAGGTAAAAATTGCCCCTACATAAAAAATCGTAATGAGATCTATGCTTTCTTTGTATTTTGGCAACCAAAGATCGACAATAGTACGGGAAACAAATGGAACAAATGGTAAAAAAACCATCATAATACCAATAGTAATTAAAGAAACCATTCTTGCTTTAATAAATACAAATTTAAGCGAATGACCTTTACCATATCGGAACAGTAGCTTCGGACTAATATATTGACTGATTATCCCACTAACAGCAATTCCGAGAGTTAAGGGAATCATTCCAATTTGATAAATCCCTATATCCTTTGGAGAAAAATTGTTGATGAGAAATAGACGATCTAAACTCATTTGCAGAGACGCTAGAACGCCAGCCAGCATCAAAGGAAGACCGATTCGAACGAGGTACTTTATTTCTCCAAAATTAAATCGTCTAAAGTTTACAGGATTGAGACTCGTCTTACTGATGATGATGAATGTGAGAAAATTGACAAAAATTATCGAGCAAATTGCCCCCTTATAATTAAAATATTTTATTGCCACCATTCCAGTTGTCAAAATTGCAATCGAATTCAACACTTGTAGTAAAGAAAATGTAAGAACGCGTTGCTCAGACCTTAAACGCAACATGACTATTTGACTAAATGGAATCGAAAAAGCCAAAAAACCTCCCCATAAAAAAGCATCTCGTGTTGAGGGATCAGCAAAATTTGTGGCCAATATTATGACGAAAAAAATGAGAATACCCACGAGTTGAAGAAAAACGATAGCCAAAGTTGCTTCTCCAACAAGAGATGAAGCGTAAGTAAGGTTTTTTTTTCCAAAAGAGATCGGGAGTTCACGTCCGAGTCCGTTTATGACTCCTAATTGTAGCAGCATTCCATACGATGCTATTGTCAATGCAATAGAATAGTAGCCCATCAATTCAGGGGAAAGAACTGTGGCAAAGACGATATTTCTCAGAAATCCCAAGGCAAGCGCAATCCCCATTAATATAACATAGAAAATTTCTTTTTTTCCCACACCAAGATATTTGATCATTTCTAAATAGAACATAAGTTTTTACTACAGTATTGTAATTCGAACGTTACTCTTGCCCAAACAAATCACTTTCATTACATAATCTCCAAACTTCGGTAATCAAACGGATATTCAGTGACCTTGCTGATTCTCTTACTTTGAGTAAAAATATTCCTCTCTAAACCTTGACAAACGTTTGTGCAAATTAATTTTTTATTTAAATAAAAATTCGGCCAGACCTTTTGATAAATTACCTATATTTTCTTCCGATAATGCATTTTCGCGCGGTAGCTTCACTCCTTCGAAACCTATATCAAAAAGCGCATAGACAATTTGCACTTTCTCCGCTTCATTTAATTTTCTGAGTTTCCAAATGTTTTGCAGAAGCTCAGCCATAACCTCCGGAGTATCTGCTTTATAAATACCGGGCAACGACCTGTACCACGGTTCTCCCAGCAGGATAGTAGGTTTTCCCAAAAGGATCGCCTCAAATCCCATTGTGCTACCGATTGTGCATACTCCCTCGGAATTTTGAATCAATTTGAACGGATTTTCAGCGGTAAAGATTCCGAGATTATTTTTAAACTCTCTAGATATCCGTTC
>JAQBYK010000045.1 GCA_027622635.1 bacterium | reverse complement strand
CCAGATCTGAGAATTTTTCTAAAACTGCCAGGGTTCTTGTATATTTCGGGAGAAGAAGACGGAACAGTTGTACAAACTTTGTCAGATTTATTCCTTCTCTACTTTGATCTTGCTCATCTTCACTGTTTTTCATGATTTCAGTATATAGAAAAATTTAAGAAAATTTAATGTTTGAGTTCTATTATGTTTTCATGATTAGAATGATTTTAGATTTATTTTTCCCTAAGAAGTGCCTTGCATGCGGTATTTTAGGAAATCATATTTGCCGGAATTGCAGTATTAAACTGCGCTTAAAAGGTAACCAGTGCTGTCCCAATTGCAGAAAATCTAATAAAGCAGGTATCTTTTGTAATCAAAAATGTTCGAATAATTTTTCATTTGATCAGTTGATTGTTTGTTTGGATTACGACGGATCATCACTACTCAGAGAGCTTATTATTATGTTTAAATATAAATTTTCCGCAGATCTTTCAAGGTTTTTTGGTGAGCTGATGTTTCGGCAGGCGGAAAAGTTTAGGCAACTTTTGTCATGGGACATAATTTATCTGGTTCCTGTTCCCTTGCACAAAGCTCGCTTAAAGTACCGCGGCTTCAATCAATCTTTATTACTGGCGGAGTATTTGTCCAAGCGTTTTAAAAGATCCTGTGTGCTTGACTGTCTCCATAGGTTGAAAAATTCTGAAAGACAGGCAAAACTTGGTAAATTAGAGCGACAAATTAATTTGCAGGGTGCATTTTGTTTGAATGTGAAGAATCCGAACTTAAGTGTTTCCGGCAGGAGAGTAGTTTTGATTGATGATGTTGCTACCACCTGTAGCACACTAAATGAGTGTGCGAAAACATTGAAGAGTGGAGGGGCAAAATCTGTAACAGGACTAGTGCTAGCTAGAGGACATCTGTTTTGTTAAGATGAATTCATGAAAATAGGCATAGATGCATCAAGGTATACTCATGCCCAGGCCACCGGAGTCGAATGGTATAGTTGGCACATAATAAACTCTCTTCTTAAGGTGATTCCTGAGAATGACGAGGTGAATTTGTACAGTCGCGAAGTTATTGTTCTTCCTGATTCTATCCTCCCAAACAAATGCCATAATGTCGTGCTTCCGGCAAAGCGTCTTTGGACACTTAGATCCCTTTCTCGTGAAATGAAGTCCAGTCCTCCTTCCGTCTTGTTTGTGCCATCGCACACACTTCCCTTAAAATTACCTAAGCGAAGTGTAATCACTGTTCACGATGTTGCTTTTCGGCATCTTAAAAAATCATACTCCTTCTTTCAGTACCATTACCTAAACTGGAGCACTAAATATGCATGCAAGCATGCGACGAAGATCATTGTCCCAAGCTGTGCTACCGCAGATGATTTAAGGAATTTCTTCAACTGCCCTTCGGATAAAATTGAAGTTATTGCACACGGTTTTGATCCTCCGAGACCTGTAGATGAGAGGGTTTTTGAGAATTCTGAGGTTCTTAAATATTTTGAGATTGATGAAAGGACGAAATACATTCTTTTTGTTGGTCGGCTTGAGAGCAAGAAAAATTTAGTGCGTTTGGTTGAGGCATTTTCTGTGTTTTCCAAGACACACGACGACTTCAAACTTATACTTGCGGGAAAACGAGGACTTGGGTTTAACAAAATTCTTAAAACTGTGAATAGACTTGAGCTGATGCATAAAGTGATCATGCCCGGATATATTACTGAGACTGAAAAAAGTGCTCTTTATAAATATTGTAAGTTTTTTGCTTTTCCTTCTTTGTATGAAGGTTTTGGCCTGCCTCTTTTGGAGGCTTTTCATTATGGCAAACCGGTTTTGAGCTCAAATGTATCGTCTATGCCGGAAGTCGCGGGAGAAGGTGCCTTATTTGTAGATCCTTACGATGTTTCTGCTATTGCTGATGCACTATCCACTTTAGCTACGGATGATGATTTCGTTCAGGAACTTGTTAAGAAAGGTAAGGAAAGACTCAAAGATTTCACCTGGGAAAAAGCAGCAAAAGAAACTCTTAAAGTAATCAATGGATAATAAAACTATAGCTTCGGTTTTTGATGAAATGGGGAATATCCTTGAGATACAGGGAGCCGATTTTTTCCGTGTGAATGCTTTTAGAAGGGCGGCTTTGACCATAGGCAATCTGGCCATGGACCTTCGTCAAATGGTTGACGAAAATCCCGTAGATATAATTAAGATCCCCGGCATAGGCAATGCCCTCAGAGATAAGATTGTTGAGTTAGTTGAAACCGGCGTTTGCAAGGAGCATGAAGACATGAAAAAGGGTTTTCCCAAGGGCCTACTAGAAATGCTGAAGCTCAGAGGGCTTGGTCCCAAAAAGGTGAAATTGTTCTATTCCTCTTTGAAAATCACGACGATTAAACAACTAAAGGATGCAGCTAAAAAGCATCTGCTCCGGGATCTCGAAAGAATGGGCGAAAAGAGCGAGATGGACATTCTTCAAGCAATCGATGAATACAGTAAATTTTCTACTGATAGACACTTGATAAATGAGGCGCAACAGGAAGCTTATAGATATATTGAATATATGAGGAAATGCGGTGATGTGAAAAAGATTGAATTTGCCGGAAGCCTTCGCCGCAGAAAAGAGACAATCGGAGATATAGACATCCTTGTTACGGTGAAAGACCCTCTAAAAAGCCATAAAAAGGTCATAGACCATTTCGTTGCTTATGATGAGGTTCTAAACGTTGTTGCGCAAGGAGACACGAAATCCAGTGTCATATTGCAGAGTGGCATTGATGTTGATCTACGGGTTGTAGCAGAAGAAAGCTTTGGAGCTGCCATGCATTATTTTACCGGAAATAAGGAACATAATATAAGAATGCGGACATTGGCTATTCGCAAAAATCTCAAACTGAATGAGTATGGACTTATGAAAGGATCAAAGATTGTTGCCGGCAAAAATGAAGAGGAAATTTTTGAGACACTTGGAGTCCCCTACATCGAACCTGAACTCAGAAAGAATGATGGTGAGGTGGAATACGCTCTAAAGCACAAAAAAATGCCCAAATTGATTAAGCTTAAAGACATAAAGGGCGATTTGCATACACATAGTACTTATAGCGATGGTAAAAATACTCTTGAAGAAATGGCAAAATCATTCATCTCTCTTGGGTATGAATATTTTGCGGCAACCGACCATTCTTCCATTATGGGTATTACCGGCGGTATGGGTTCAAGCGACATCAAAAAACAGTGGAAGGAGATTGACTTGTTGAACAAAAAGCTTCCCATAAAGATCCTGAAGGGTTGTGAAGTTGATATTTTGAAGGACGGTAGTTTGGATTTTGGTGATGATATCCTGAAAGAATTGGATGTTGTTATTATAAGTGCCCACATGTTCGGGCGCCTTGACGAGGACATACAAACAAAGAGGTTGATTTCTGCTATTGAAAACCCCTACAGTAAAATCCTTGGGCATCCAACCGGTAGGATTTTGAATAAGCGGCCTGAGATGAAATTTGATATGGGAAAAATAATTGATGCTTGCGTTGCAAACAAGGTAGCATTAGAGATTAATTCCAATCCAAATCGCCTTGATTTGCCGGACAAATACGCACGTATTGCAAAGGAAAAGGGTGCAAAATTTGTAATAAACACAGATGCGCACGATATCTACAACCCATCGTTTATGGCGCTTGGTGTAGGGATCGCCAGACGCTCCTGGCTTAATAAAGAGGATGTTTTAAATACGGGAAGCTTTAAAGAGTTTGACAGGTATTATTGATTTAGTATAATGGGATAAATTTAATCCCTTAATTTTTTCTTATGAAAAAGCTATTGTCGAGTCTAGTAGTAGGCTCTTTACTTCTTACTGCTTGTGGATCAGGTGGTGATAGTAAACCTGAGAAGGAACGTTTTATCGATGCAAGCGTAGAAGTTGCTTGTATGGTCTTCGAATCCGGAGACGCTTTTGATCCTAACATTGATTGGGAAGCTAAGACTAAAGCGGTTTTCGCCGACCACGGTTTCGATGTTGAAGATGATGCTGCTATGGAAGCAATAGCTGCTAAATATGAGAATGATCCTGATATTGAAGCTGCCCTAGAAGCTGCTATGCAGGAATGTGCAGGTGATCTTATGAAGGCACTTGAAGGGCTTGGAGATCTTGAGATGGAAGTTGACTCGGACGCAGAATTAATGGAAGAAGAAGATGACGCAGTGATGGAAGAAGATGACGCAGTGGAAGAAGAGGAAGTCGTTGAGGAAGATGCCGCAGTAGAAGAGGAAGTATAGAAATATTTTCCAATTAAGAAAGGCGGCCTTTTAAAGGCCGCCTTTTTAAATTATATTGTCAGCATGAAAGTTGCAATTGTTCATGATTTCTTACTTAAGCTTGGCGGTGCTGAAAGAGTTGTAAAGGCCCTATCTGAAATTTACCCTAAAGCTCCCATATACACGCTACTTTATGATGAGGAAATAATGGGTGACACTTTTCCCAAGGAAAGAGTTAGGACATCATTCCTGCAAAAATATCCTTCATTTATTCGCAGGCACCATCGTTTACTTACTCCCAAAATGCCCAGGGCTATTGAGGAGATGGATTTTAGTGAATTTGATCTTGTCCTAAGCTCCAGTACAGCTTTTAGCCATGGGATTATTTCTCCTCTTAAAACCAAGCACGTCTGTTATTGTCATTCGCCTATGCGCTACGCTTGGGATTGGGCAAATGAATATCGTGAGGAAAACAATTTACAGGGACTAAGAGGTGTACTTTATGCACATTTAATTAAGTATTTGCGGGAGTGGGATCAAATTTCTTCAGATAGACCTGACAAATATGTGGCTAATTCTGCAAATGTTCGCAATCGATTGAATAAATACTACAATGTAGATAGCACTATTGTTTACCCTCCTGTTGAAACTGATCGGTTTCGTGCGTCTTCCAATCACTCTGGTTATTTCCTCATAGTGTCAACGCTTACTCCATATAAGCGTATCGATCTTGCTGTTCAACTTTTTAACAAAATAGGCCGTAAGCTTGTTATCATTGGAGATGGCTCACATCGCACTTATCTGGAAAACATTGCCGGTTCTAATATTGAATTCCTGGGATTTAAATCCGATGATGTTGTGAAAGATTATTTGGAAAATTGTAGGGCTCTTATTTTTCAGGGAGAAGAAGATTTTGGCATTGTGCCCGTGGAGGCAATGGCTTGTGGCAAGCCGGTTTTGGCCTTCGGCAAAGGTGGAGCAACTGAGACGGTTATTTCCGGAAAGACCGGAGAATTTTTCTTTGAGCCTAATGTGGAGTCTATGGAAGACGGTCTGGCCCGCCTTCTTTACAACGAGAAATTTTACAAACCTCATACTATAAGAAAGCATGCTTTAAAATTTTCAAGCGAACAATTTGAAAAGAATTTGAAGAAGGCCATCCGATGAGTTACTATATTTTTCCTAATCAAATTCATGGAAGAAATTTCTCTTTATCGCAAATACAGACCACATAATTTCGACAACCTTGTTGGCCAGGATCATATAAAGACTACCCTGATCAATGCACTTAGGAATCGTAATGTTTCGCATGCCTATCTTTTTACGGGTCCCAGGGGTACAGGAAAAACTTCTACGGCCCGTCTGATAGCCAAAGGTTTGAATTGCACTGAATTACACGATGACCACGAGCCCTGCAATAAATGTGAGTTTTGTACTGACATTAATGATGGTCGGCTTATTGATTTGATTGAAATCGATGCTGCCTCAAACCGTGGAATAGATGAGGTGCGTGATTTGAAGGAAAAAATTAATTTTGCTCCCAGTAGATCTAAATATAAGGTTTACATTATTGATGAAGCACACATGATGACAAAGGAGGCCTTTAATGCCCTTTTAAAGACCCTGGAGGAACCTCCATCCCATGCATATTTTGTTTTGGCAACTACTGAAATCCATAAGATTCCCGAAACCATTATTTCCAGATGTCAGCGTTTCGATTTCAAAAGAATTGGAATCAAGACTCTTATGACAAGATTGAGTTACATTTGTCAAAAGGAGAACATTCAGGCTGCTGATACCGCTCTGGAGGTTATTAGTAAATATGTGGATGGTGGCTTACGTGATGCCATTGGATTAGTGGAGCAATTGACCACTGACCATACTCTTTCTCTCGAGCACGTTCAGGAGATATTGGGAGTAAGCGACCACAGTCTGCTTACAGCTCTCTTTAACTCGCTTGTAAATAATGATACGAAAGATGCTCTTGGTATTATTCATGATCTACATGGCCAGGGAAGCGACTTAAAGCAATTCGTGCATGAATTCATAGAGATGTTGAGACAAAATCTGCTAGATACTATTGCTAATGATCAACCCAAAACTACCAGTCAGCTGATTAGGATGATCAGTCTTTTTCAAGACGCACAGCAGAAACTGGAGTCAACAATCCCACAACTTGCCCTCGAGATTGCGGTTATCCAAATAACCGGTGCATTTGAAGAGTATGAACCTGAAATCGTGGCAGATAAACCTGAACAGGATAAAGCAGATAGCGAATCAGAGCCAAAGAAAAAGCCGGATAATCCCAGTGTCAATGAGGTATTGGAAGTGACCCTGAATTCCATTAGAGATCATTGGCCCAGGATTATGGAGAGAATCAAAACTCCTTCATTGAAAATCTCTCTTAGAAATGCCATACCTCAAAAAGTTAAAGACCATGATCTAACTTTAACATTCAATACTAATTTCCATAGAGACAAGGTAGTTGAGCACGATCACCGAGTAGAATTGGAAGAAGTGATTAAGACTTTTTTCAACACTCCGGTAAAAATTGTTACAGAGGTTAAGGCCCTAGAGATTAAGCCTATTATTGAGGAGAAAGTTGTACATGAAACAGCTGGAAACCTTGATGATATGGCTGAGTTATTCGGTGGTGAAATTGTAGACTAGATCAATTGTTTGAATTTCCTTTCATCTAATATTTCCACTCCCATGTCCATGGCTTTTTTGAGCTTAGACCCGGGTGAGTTTCCTACAATCAAAAAGTTAGTATCCTTGCTTATTGCTGAATGTATTTTTCCTCCACTGCTTTTGATCAAAGTCTTTGCTTGTTCTCTAGTGAGAGTCGCAAGAGTCCCAGTAATAACAAAACTTTTCCCCTTAAGTTTACCTGTTGATTTTAATGATTCTATACTTAGGGTTACTCCTACTCTGTATAGTTTTTCTAAGTATTTTATATTGTCATCATCTGTGAACCATTCATAAATTGTACCGGCTATCTTATCTCCGATTCCATCAATATTATTTATTTCTTCCAATGGAAATGAGCTCACAGTTTCGATGAGATCAATAATCGACAATTCCTCTTTTGCATCTTTTGTTGATGTGTCAAAAAGTGCCTGTTGTTTCGCTTCAATTAACTCCTTTTTGATCACTTTTTTTGATCGCTTTTTGTGCTCAACAATATATTTGGCAAAATCATAGCTGCTTTGCTCCCCCAAATATCTAATTCCAAGGGCATATATGAACCTGTCTATGCCGATATTCCTTGCCTTTTCCAAACTTCTGAATAAATTAGTTGTTCTTTTAAGCTGGAAGAATTCCAAACCCATTAGTTCTTCGCTTTTAAGTGAAAAAATGTCTGCAGGATCCCGGATTAAACCTGCATCCATCAATTGCAAAACAACTTTCTCTCCCAAACCATCAACATTGAATCCTTTTCTTGAAACAAAATGAGAAATGCTTTCCCGCTTCATTGCCATACAATGAGCATTACTACAATAATAGGCCGACTGCCCTTCACTTCTTGTTATTCCGGAGCCACATGCCGGGCAATTTTTTGGAAATTTCACTTTCTTTTCGACTCCTGTTCGCAAATCTTTTATCACCTCAACCACTTCAGGAATTATGTCTCCGGCCTTTTGAATGATTACCGTATCTCCCACTCTAATATCCTTTTTAAGCATTTCATCTTCGTTGTGAAGAGTTGCCCTGGATACTACTGATCCTGCGACGAGTGTTGGTGTCATGATAGCAACAGGTGTTATAGCGCCTGTACGGCCCACCTGAAAAACAATCTCCAATATTTGACTGGATACTTGTTCCGCCGGGAATTTGTATGCTATGGCATATCTTGGTGCTTTTGCTGTCATCCCCATACTTTTCTGCTGATCAAGATCATTCACTTTGATTACCACACCATCAATTTCGTAGCTGTATGAATCCCTTATTCTTGACTGTTGTTCACAAAATTTGATCACTTCTTCGATATTGCCCAGCTTTTTGTATCTATTGCATATTTTTAGTCCTAACTTTTGGAGTGTTTTCAATGTTTCTTCCTGGGATTTGATATGACCCAAGTTATTCTTGTCGATATGGTAAAAAATCATGTCTAAATTGCGACTTGAAGCTACGCCCGGATCAAGCTGCCTGACTGTTCCTGCAGCTGTGTTACGAGGATTAGCGTATGTTTTTCCGTCTAATTTATTAAGTTCCTCAAAGCTTTTTTTTGGCATAAACACCTCTCCGGAAACTTCCAAATCCACATTTTCTCTGAGATTAAGCGGGATGCTCTTAATAGTTTTAACCGTATGGCTTACATCCTCCCCCGTCTGTCCATCCCCTCTGGTTATGGCACGGACAAAGACTCCTTTCTCATATTGAATAGTTATGTTTAAGCCATCTATTTTAAGCTCACATACAAACTCAATTTTTCCGTTAACAAGCTTCTTTATTCTTTCATACCACTCCATTATCTCCTGCGCTGAAAAGACATCTGAAAGACTCTTTTTTGCACTTTTATGCTTAATTTTATTAAATCTACCCGAAAGAACGCTTCCAACCCGCTGCGTTGGTGA
>JAQBYK010000044.1 GCA_027622635.1 bacterium | reverse complement strand
TTGGTGTAAACAGCCCTTTATTAGTAACTATTTTGTGAAAAAAAGATGAAGGCACTCGGTCATGTGAATATTTTATCCTCTCATATTCAATAGGTTTTGCAGCATGAACTCTCAAATGTTTATGAATAAAAATCTCCCCTCGAGGTCTTGATTTCCACAAACTAAATTTAGTCGTATCTATAAACATGTATATGGGAGTTTTGACAACATGCAACTCAGAAATAGTGCTGTGAGTGCCGGGATCCATTACGAAATCCATTGTATCCTTCAGGGTCAAGGCTCCAAAAAAGAGCATGTCTATTGTTTCATGCACATGAGAAAGCATGTAAGCAGGAACGACCTGGAATGGTATTTTAGCATTGTGCATCCTTTCGATGTTGCTGTGAGTCTTATCGAAATCCTGCTCAGCAATAACTACTCTGAAGTGTTTCCCCAGGCGCCTATAGTGTATTAAAACATCCTGGACAGTGTGGCTATGATCATGTATCAAAATAGTCTTTCCTTCCACGTTAATTTTTTCGGAAAACTCAATTAGAGATTTATTGTGGGCCTTTGCTTCCTTTCTTATTTCCTCAATATCATTTAGGATTATACGTTTCCAGTTTTTTCCCGAAAAATTACGCCCGGAAATAGTGCTTCTAAATTTTGCTAGAAGATTCGCAAAATGATAATTCAATATGCCAAATTTGGGTTCTGTACTGGATATCACCTTAACCAATTCTTCAAATTGCTCACAAAAATCATCAATGGTTTTTGCCTTGAAACCCTTTACAGTACCAACAAGAGCTTTTAGCACTAAAGCTGCAACATCTCCGGTGCCAATTTCAGCTTCCATCTCTCTTAGTAATTTTGAAAATAAATCAATTTTTGCCTGCATTTTATCCGATTCTTAAAAATAAATATAAACTACAAATAAGCAGAACGCCTATTGTTAGGGGAAAACTAAACTTCATATAGTTAAGGAAGGAAATATTTATACCTTGTTTCCTTGCTAAGTCAGCTGAAACAACATTCGCCGAAGCGCCAATTAGTGTCCCGTTTCCGCCAAGACAAGCACCAAGCGAAAGTGCCCACCATAATATTGTTGTATCTCCGGGAATTTGACTCTGAATACCAACAATTACAGGAATCATAATCGTTACAAAAGGGATGTTGTCCAAAACCATAGAAGTCAATCCTGAAACCCAAAGGATGATCAATGATAAATGCAAAATGTCCGTAGTAGATCCGGCGACCCAATGACTTAATGATTCAAGTAAACCGGTTGTTTCAACTCCTGCAACCATTATGAAAAGACCTGCAAAGAAAAAGAGCGTAGTCCATTCTATGGATTTAAATGACTCTTCAATGTGCACCCTCTTATCAGTCAAAAGGCCAAGGAGTATGGCAAAAGCAAGGGCAATAATATAGGTAGGTAGCCCGATAAGATCTTGCAGGAAGAAGCCGATTATTGTGAGAAGTAATATCGAAACAACTCTGACAATAAAATCACGATGAAGAGTTTTCTGTACAAATTTATGTTTTATCTTTTTGATAGTGACGTTGGCTATACAGAGCTCTATAAGGTTATTGGAAATTGGCTTAAGATTCTTCCAGTAAAAGAGGAGGAAAAATGCTAAGGCGAAAACAATAGAACCTAAAATTGGAATCCACAGATTGACTACGAAATCTAGAAAATTAAACCCGGTGGCACCACCAATAATAATATTGGGAGGATCACCAATAAGGGTTAAGGCGCCACCAATGTTGGAAAAAATAATCTCAGCAAAAATATACGGTTTAGGGTCCTTACCCATTCCTTTAACAAGCTCAATTGTAAGAGGTACAATCAGGATTACGGTAGTGACATTGTCAAGGAATGCGGAAAATAAGGCGGTAACCAAAGAAAAGAAAAGGAATATGGCCAGGGGGTTGCCACGAGTAAGTGCGGCAATTTTGACATTTAACCACGAGAAAACTCCGCTTTTGGAAGCAATGTTGACCAGGATCATCATGGCCATTAAAAGCAGTATTGTCTCAAATTCTATTGCAGCGATAGCTTCTTCGGGACTTAACACGCCCAGAATAATCATCATAAGAGCACCGGACAAAGCGACAAGTGATTTATCATATACTTCAAGAACTACAAAAGCGAACGCAAGGAAGAAAATGCCTAAGGTGAGATAGATGAGCATGCGGAAATTCTACTCCTAAAGATTTGGATGTAAAGTGGTCTTTACCAATACTCCCCAAATGGCTATAATACAGGCACAATTCTTTAACACTCTCCTTTATGGAAGCAACTTTCTTTCACAAAAATCTTACAAAAAAGGAAACACAAAAATTCCTAGAGTACGTAAAAGAAAAAATACCGGCAATAGAGATTCTTCTAACCAAGTTTGCTGACGATGCTTCTATTTTGAAAGCAAATATTGAGAAGTTTGAGAAACACGATGCATTCCAGGTTGAGTTTTGTCTTGTATTGCCAACAAAGTCATTAGTGGCAAAAGAAGCGAGTCACCAAATAACCAAGGCGGTGGATTTATCCAAGGATCGCCTGATTTCACAGATCAAAAAGCACATGGCAATTCTTAGAAAGGAGAGGTCACATAAGTCAATACGTAACGTGGAACTGGAAAAGGCAGCTGTTTTTGAAGTTGTCGAGTAGGCCATATTCATTTAGAAAAAAAGGAACCCTTCGAAATAGGGGTTCCTTTTAATTTGTAGTTCCTGGATTATTCTACAGCCTCAACTTCTACTTCCGCAGCTGCGTCAACCTCTACTTCCATAGCTGCGTCTTCCGCTACAACTTCTTCCGAAGCAGGCTCTTCTACTACTGGTTCAACAACTTCCTCAGCAGCCGGTGCCTCTTCCTCGGCAACAGTATCCTCTCCACTTGCACAAGCAGTGAACAGAAATGCGCTCATAGAAACTAGAGCAATTGTCAGTAAAAACTTTTTCATGACTAATAGGTTAAGAAATATTTACTGGAAATCGATTATAAGCAGGTATAGAGAAAAGTACAATACAATGGATTGACCAAAAGTCAAAAAAATGGTATGATATATACGCAATCAGTTATAGATCCTCGGATCAATAATTGGATGCATCAGGTCTTTCTCAGCAACTTCGGTTGCCGAAAATAGATTTGATCCTGGACCCAGCTTGATGACTTCGGTCTCCCGCATGGACCAGATTGCTCTCTCTTTGGGCCCCTAAAGCTCACAGTTGGAGCGCCCTCCGGTATTCCTTTGACTCACTTCGGTGGGGCAAGTAGTACCATCGGCCCACAGGCAACCATTAAGTGTCCTGTGGGCCACTTTTGTACATACTTGTTTAGCTACATCTATCCTTGTAGAATAAATTTACAAATATTTGTGCAACATGATGATCTGCATACCAATAAGGCAAAAGAAAATCAGCAGTCTTTTAAAGAGGCTAACAGAAGCACAAAAAACGGCTGATTTAGTTGAGCTTTGGTTGGACGAGATTGAAATTAACGAAACAAATCTAAATAAGATATTCAAAGTGAAAAAAAAGCCATTTATCTACAAGGTATCAGAAGGAAGCAAAAATATAGAGAAAATACTGTCAAAAGGAAATAAGATAGAATACATAGATTTGGATCTACAAAGCCCAAAATCCATAATAGGGAGGGTTAAGAAATTAAGCTGCAAAACAAAAATTATCATTTCTTTTCATGATTTTGAGAAAACTCCCAGCGACTCTGAACTGGGAAAAATAAGTAGAAAAATACTGTCAAAAGGGGCTGACATAGTGAAAATTGCAACGCAGGCAAGAAATCTCTCGGATAGTCTGAGAATGCTAAATTTTCTAAAGAAACTGAGTGACAAAAAACAGGATTCAATATGTGTTTGTATGGGAAAGGAAGGAAAAATAACCCGGCTTGCTGGACATTTATTTGGTAATTACTTAATGTATGCGCCACTAAACAAAAAAGACTCAACAGCAGATGGTCAAATCACAATTTCTGAATTAAAAAAAATATATGGCTCTTAAAATTGGAATAGTAGGGTTACCAAACGTAGGAAAATCAACTCTATTTAATGCGCTAACCAAAACAAGGAGTGCGGATGCACAAAACTATCCATTCTGCACAATTGAACCAAATGTGGGAATAGTAGAGGTCCCGGATCTTCGTCTTCAAAAATTATCCGAGCTATCAGGTTCTGAAAAAATCATTCCAACGGCAATAGAATTTGTAGATATAGCGGGTCTTGTTAAAGGAGCAAGTACGGGAGAAGGTCTTGGAAACAAGTTTTTAGCTCATATAAGAGAATGCAATGCAATTGGACATGTAATAAGAGTTTTTGAAGATCCAAACATAATACATGTTCACGGAGGAATTGACCCATTGCTTGATCGCGAAGTAATTGAATCGGAAATTATTCTTGCAGACCTACAAACGCTTGAAAAACGTTATGAAAAGGCCGCAAGTGATGCCAAGTCAGGTGATAAAGAAAAGAAAGCTTATGCTGAGTTATTGGCAAGAATTATTCAGGAGCTAAATAGTGGCAAGCTGGTAAGTAGTCTGGATCTGGCAGACGAGGAAATAGCGTTGCTCCACGACCTTCATCTCCTCTCCATGAAACCGCATCTCTACATAGTAAATGTTCCTGAAAAGGAATTATCCAATATTGATAGAGAAAAGTATGCTTCATTGCTGGGTATAGATGAAATACATAAAGTGATACCGATATGCGCTCACCTGGAAGAACAATTGAGCGATCTTGATGAAGAAGATGTAAAAGAATATCTAAACTCACTTGAAATAGAAGATACGGGCTTAAACAATCTGATTAAATCCGCCTACAGTACTCTTGGGTTAATAACTTTCTTCACATCAGGCCCAAAGGAAACACGTGCGTGGACTGTTAAAGAAGGAGCTTTCGCACCAAATGCCGCAGGCGTAATTCATACTGATTTTGAAAGAGGTTTTATTAAAGCTGAAGTAGTTCATTGTGATGAATTTACTACGGCTGGTGGGGAATCAAAAGCCAGGGAGAAGGGTCTAATAAGAATGGAAGGAAAGCAATATATCGTTAAGGATGGGGACCTTGTACACTTCAAGTTCGCTGTGTAGTTTTAAGGTAGTGCATATAGTTCATGATTAAGTATCCATAGATAAGAAAAACTTCCATAAAAATAAAAAACCAGCTCAAATGCAGATCAAAATATATGATGTCTATAGCTAAAGTGATTATGGCCACTATAGGTATAGAAAAGGTTATTGCCCATACAAGTTTTTTATTTCTCAAGACGGGGAAGTACTTTTTCACAACACTTATCACATATAGCATCAAGGCAAAAACCACAAAGGGACCACTATATATTATCAGGTCAAAGAGAGCGGGACTTGCCTGCTTAATAGGGGATTTGCTTAGGAAGCGCAAAATGAAAGGACTAAAAATCCACAATGCAATCATAGCGACACCGGCAGAATAAAAACCGATAAGTGCTTTAACGGTGACACGATAGACTGACCGAACTTCATCAATTTGTTCTAACTCATCAAATATTTTACTCACAGTCCTCAAATTGGGAACCAAAATACAAACAGTAAAATATGCCTCTCTTTCATATTTGGAAGCCCACCCTTTTAAAGAGTAAATATCCAATACATTATCATACAAAACTTCACTAATATCTTTTAGTAGACCAAAACGATTAATTGCCATTATTCTAAGGTTGACTTTTACTCCTTGCTCGAGACTCTTGCTTAATTTCCTCAAACCAGAAGGAATTAGACTTTTAGCGCTTAGTACAAGTGTTTTCACTAATTCAGAGGCACTTATCTCGCCCTCACCAATTGAAATAAACAGATCGTCCAGGTTTTTGATATCCTTGTCAAATTCCTTCTTAACAACAGAAGCTATTTTTTTGAAATTGGCATTTCTGCAAATCCCAAGCCCGGAGATATCAAACTCTTTTTGTAAAATCTTATGTCCCTCTCTGATTTTTTTGTCCCTGCTTATTCTCTTTAAGTAAGACAAGATTTTATTTTTAGCCAAATTGGTTTTAGTAAAAGAGAGCCAGGAAAGCTCAGGTGAAACCTTCCTGGAAGTGATGACATTCACTATATCTCTATTCTTTAGGACTGTAGTTATTGGCTTAATTTGGCCATTGACGTCAGCTTTATAGGTGTGGTTTCCTATTTCCGTATGGATAGCATAGGCAAAATCAATTATAGATGCACCCTTGGGGAGGTCTATGCCGGTGCCCTTAGGGGTAAATACAAAAATCCTATCCTGCAGAATGTCCAACTTTAAGTCTTCCAGGAAATCATCTGAATCGGTCTCGCCTTTCTCCATTTCGAGGACTTTTTTGACCCAGGATGACCTTTTAAGGTCACCTGACATTTTATTCTTATAAAAGAAATTAGAGGCAACTCCATATTCTGCTTCTATATCCATTTTTTCCGTACGTATCTGGATTTCAGTTATTATACCATCCGGGCCAAAAACCGTTGTATGTAGGCTTTGGTAGGAATTAGATTTTGAATTAGCAATATAATCCTTAAACCGATCTATCTTAGGTATGAATTCACTGTGTATAATCCCAAGCATCTGATAGCAACTCGGGATATCATCTACTACAATTTTAATCCCTATTCTGTTGTCTACGGTGTCGATAGATTTACCAAGAGAACATATTTTCTTATAAATACTATAAAGATTTTTATCTCTGGAGGTAATTTTAGTATTCAACTTAATACCTGTTGTAATATCATTAATAACCTTTATGAATTTATCAGAGGCACTTTTTCTGCTTTTACCCACTGATTCAAGTTTTTCATTCAACTCTGCGTATTCACGCGGGAATATATGCTTAAAACAAAGGTCTTCAAGCTGAGTCTTAATTTCTCTGATACCAAGTAGGTTTGCAATTGGGACATAAATTTCCAAAGTTTCTCTTGCTATTCTTAATCTCTTCTCAGGTTCCTCGATATTGTCCAGGGTCTTCATATTATGAAGTCGATCAGCCAACTTAACAATAACAACGCGCAAATCTTCAGCAGTATAAAGCAAAAGCTTTTTCAAGGATTCTACCTGTCTCTCTGGCATATTACTGCGATAATGTACCTTTGATAATTTAGTAATACCATCGACCAAAAAAGCGATTTTGTCACCAAACATCTCCTTAATATAATGGATATCAAACTCCGTATCTTCAGGAACGTCATGTAAAAATGCACAAATTATTGTGTCCTCATCGGCATGAAGATTGATCAAAATTTTAACAACTTCAACAGGATGTGTTATATACGGAGTATGTCCATCTTTCCTGAATTGGGTCTTATGAGCCTTTTCAGCAAAGGAAAACGCCCTAAAAAAATTGTCCTTCTTAGCTGTAGGGGCGTATTTCTTTAATTCCTCGAAAATAGCATCGACATCAAAATACTTTTTGTAGGAATCTACAGCCATAGGTCTCAATTTTTATTGCCCATAAGTATCCCACAAAAGAGCAGTTTGCGCAAATTTTTACACCTTAATAATTGTAAAAAGTGTCCAAAAAGGCTATAATATACGGATGCCAATAAACCATGACCAATTTGGAGACGACGAAGTCTTTAGCGATAACTTTGATCCGTTCAAGGAAGAAGAATTTGTATACAAAACTCCTCCGGAGGGCAGTCATTTTAAACTTCATATACAGGGGAGTGCACCAAAGAAAAGTCATAAGGCTCAACCAAGTGAAAAACCCACTAAAAGAACTTTGAGGATGATTCTTCAAGACGCGGGACACCAGATATTGGCAAGCGCAGTTATTCTTTTAATTGGGTTTACATTAATGAATTATTCAGCTTTATCAAAAGTAGTGATTAGTAAATACCATAAGATCACGGGAACCGAAGAGCTTAGCCCCTTAAACAAAATAACTGAAGTTAAAACAACAGTGTATAACAAAGAAATTTTAAAAAGCAGTAGCGATCCAAATATACAAAAACGTCAAATCCCTGAGCTGGACATGGAAATCAGTCCAAACGACAATAGAATTATAATTCCAAGAATTAATCAAAACATACCTATCGCAAACGTTAGTTCAGAGAGCCTTATTAAACGTGATTGGGAGGCACTGGAAAAGGAGATGCAAGAAGCTTTAAGAGAAGGTGTAGTCCATTATCCAGGGACCAGTTTGCCGGGACAGACGGGTAATGTAGTCATAACAGGACATAGCTCGTATTTCCCATGGGACCCAGGTAGATTTAAGGACGTTTTTGCACTACTCCATGATGTAGTGGTAGGTGATAGATTGGTAGTTTATTTTGAACAGGACAAATATCTCTACGAAATTGTTGGGAAAGAGGTGGTTTTACCAAAAGATATAGATGTACTCAAGCAGACTCCAAATGAGCAACTGACTCTTATTACTTGCACACCTGTAGGGACTAATCTTAAAAGATTAATAGCTACGGCAAAGCTCATCGCAATAAATGATGAGCAAGTAGAAGCATCGGATAAAGTCCTGCGTTAAACATTTCCAAGTTTTCTGAGTAGCTCGGCCTCCTCTTCTTTTTCTGTTGCTTCGTGAGATGCCTCAGCCTGTTTCATTGATTCCATTTTCTTCTTTACAGCATCCGGATCAATTTGAGGACCTGAATTTATGCGGCTCATCTCATTCTCATATTCAGCATCCAATTTTTCCAACTGCTGTTTTTCATTTACAAGAATGTCTCTAAATTTCACTATCTGATCCTCACTCATAATTGGCATGATTTGAAGCCAATACTCCCTTTCTTCCTGATTCATTGACTCAGTTTCGTGTATCAACTTGATCAAATCAGGAAACTTTTCGCGTACTAAAGCCGGAACAATATACTTTGCCTCAGCCTCAAGAATATACTGTTCAGCACTTTTATTCTTATCAACAACGGGACCAGCTGATCCATCAGTTTGTGGTCCTTGTCCACCTTGATTTGATTGTGAGTTTTCGTCGGGCATTTGTAATTTTATTTTAGCATTTAAGCGGTCTTGCTCAAATCTTTAATTTTTT